>NZ_JBKBWN010000001.1:0-301935 GCF_046314235.1 Anaerobacillus sp. | reverse complement strand
GTTGGTGCCAGGCACCCCAAAAGGGGGCCTGGCACCATTTTTTAATGCGCTAATTCCTAACCAAGGCGAAAAACGATGCCGTGACCACCTTTCGGATATTCCCACTTAATATTTTGGTAGGGGCATCCGATACGGCAACTGCCACATTCATGACAACCTTCATAGCCGACATGCATTCTGATATCTTCCCATTTGTACACCTCTGCGGGACAGAAGATGGTACAGATTTTATCTGGGCATTTTGTTAAACAAATATCGTTATCTAATACATGGAGATGAGATTCAGTGTCAGCATTAAATCGGACGAGGTATTGTTTTTCCTCAATTGTACTTTTTAATCCACTCATTATTTCATCACCTTCCAAGCTCGAAGAATATCGCGAGCCATTTTAATCTTCTCGCGGTTGGAACCGAGGTCGTTCCAGATTTTCTTTTGTTTCTCCCATTTTGATCTACCATCGACTGTAAACATTTGGCTTGCAGCACGATTGATCATTGGAATGTAATGTTCAAAGTATTGAGGTGACCTATCAAATAGATGTGTTGCATCCTTGTATTTCTTTAGATCCTGACCAACAAAGCTTTCCATCAGTTTCAGACGGTATGAATCTAGTGTTCGAGCTGAAAAATCATTTCGCTCTTTGGCAAGAAGAACAGTTTCAGCAGCAAATCTTCCTGAGGTCATTGCCATATTAGACCCTTCGCGGTGGATGGCATTAACAAGTTGGGCTGCATCCCCGATTACGAGAACACCATTATCACAAACCTTAGGCATCGAATGATAACCGCCCTCTGGAATGAGGTGAGCAAGGTACTCAACAGGCTCACTCCCTTGTATATATGGACGGATGATCGGGTGATTTTTCACATAATCTAGTAATTCGTAAGGCTTTATTTTTTGTTTAATCATCCCAGACAGTAAGGTACCGACACCGATGCTTAAACTGTCTTTATTTGTATAAAGAAACCCTGTACCAAGAATACCTTTTGTGGCATCACCAAAAATCTCAATTGTGCAGCCTTGATTACTTTCTAGATTAAAGCGGTCTTCGATAATCTTCTTATCTAGCTTTAAGATTTCCATCGTTGCTAGAGCGACTTCATCAGGTCGGAATTCTTTGTGAAACCCTAGTGATTTTGCTAGCAAAGAATTGACACCATCAGCTAAAACAACAACATCAGCTAAAATTTCTCCTTCATCACGATCTGTTCTAACACCAATCACTTTGCCGTTTTCGACAATACATTCTAAAACGACAGTCTCGTTAATAAGCAGTGCGCCTTGTTTAACAGCTTGATCGGCAAACCACTGATCGAACTTGGCTCGTAACACGGTGAAGTTGTTATATGGTTCCTCCCCCCATTCCAATCCTTTATAATTGAAAGAAGATGCCGATTGTTTATCTAACATCATAAAACGTTGCTCAACAACCGGTCTTTCAAGAGGAGCTTCTTTATAAAATTCGGGAATGATATCTTCCATCATTTGCCGATATAGAACTCCACCCATGACGTTTTTAGAGCCAGGGTATTCACCACGTTCAATTAAAACTACATCTAATCCAGCCTTGGCCATCTCGTATGCACAAGAAATACCTGCTGGTCCAGCACCAACAACGATACAATCAAATTTTTCAGGCATGACTCACTCTCCTGTTCAATGCTTCTTCAAAAGCTTTAATTAATAGTGGAACTACTTCAGCTGCTTCACCAACGATGCCATAATGGCAGGTTTGAAAAATAGGCGCATCAGGATCTTTATTGATTGCGATAATAAGTCCAGAGTTTTGCATGCCAACAATATGTTGAATCGCACCGGAAATTCCAATTGCGAAGTAAATTTTAGGTGTCACTGTGAGCCCAGTTTGCCCAACTTGATGATGATGCCCAACCCACCCAGCCTCAACGACATCACGACTAGCACCAACAGCCGCACCTAGAACTTCAGCAAACTGGTGGATTAGTTGAAAGCCATTTTTACTGCCTAACCCTTTTCCGCCAGCAACGATAATATCTGCTTCGTCAATGCTAGCGTTCCTCGTTGTTTCTCTCACAATCTCTAATACCTTTGTACGAATGTCGTCCTCCTTAAGATCAATCGTCTCCTTTATTAAAGTTCCAACTCGATTTACATCTGGAGTAAGGGCTTTCATAACTTTCGGTCGTACAGTTGCCATTTGGGGACGATATTTTTTGCAAAGAATGGTTGCCATAATATTTCCCCCAAACGCTGGTCGACTTGCTAGCAAAAGACCGGTATCTTCTTCAATATCGAGAATTGTTGTATCAGCGGTTAATCCAGTTGGCAAATCAGTCGCAACAGCACTCGCTAAGTCTTTGCCATTTGGAGTAGCTCCGTAAAGAATGACTTCAGGTTTATGTTTCTCACTGCAATCAAATACTGCGCGCATGTAAGACTCAGTTCTGTAGTGGTTAAATATTTCATCCTCGTACATGTAAACAAGATCTGCGCCATGTTCATATAAGGTAGTTACATACTTCTCAACATCGTTTCCGATTATTAATCCTGCTAGATCTGTTTTTCGTTTATCAGCAAGTTCGCGACCGGCTCCTAATAGTTCAAGCGAGACCGGAGCAACCTTCCCGTCTTTTATTTCGATAAAGACCCAAATACCACGATAATCCTTAAAGTCCACATTAGTTCCTCCTTCGCACTTCTACATTCTCATTGAAATAACTCTTTTTTCTCTAAAACTACGTCGAGTAATTGTTGTACTTGTTCATCAATTGCCCCAGTTAACATTGTTCCACCTTTAGGCTTAGGAGGTGCCCAGACCTTCGATACAATCGTTGGTGAACCTTTTAGACCAAGTTGTAATCGATCAATGTCTTCTAAATCAGCGACTCCCCAAATATTTGGTTTATATCTAGCTGCTTTCATCATGTTTGGCAAAGGAGAATAAGGAATTTTATTAATTTCCTTTTCAACTGCTAAAAGGCATGGTAATGGAGATTGAATGACTTCATATCCATCCTCTAGCTTCCGTTGAACAATGATAAGTTTTTCTTTTTTGTTTACTTCCACGATTTTTTTGACAGAAGTCAATGGGGGGATATCTAAGCGCCGCGCTATCCCAGGTCCAACTTGCCCTGTATCTCCATCAATCGTCATTTTGCCACAGATCACTAGATCAATAGGGTGGATTTGAGCAATTTTTTCTAGAGCTTTTGTTAATGCATAACTTGTTGCTAATGTGTCTGCTCCAGCAAATGCTCTGTCAGAAATCATATAGCCTTCATCAGCCCCGATTTCGATACATTTTTTAATAGCTTTCACGGCAGGAGGTGGACCCATCGTCAAAACCGAAACTGTTCCACCGTACTTTTTCTTAAGGCGAACTGCTTCTTCTACCGCATGTGCATCATATGGATTTAAGATTGCTGGGGCACTAGATCGGTCCATCGTGTTCGTTTTCGGGTTCATCTTGATAATTTTTGTGTCAGGTACTTGTTTAATACAAGCTACAATGTGAAGCAATCGTATTCACTCCTTTGCCAATCCAAATTAACGATAGTCGTTACTATATGTATATAGATGAACATAGAAAAAAATGCGAATATTATTACTATTCATAGAGTGGAAAGAAGCTAGAATTGTATTGGCTTATATCGTTGAGTATAAACATGCCGCTAACAATAGGAGAATCGATATGTGATATGAGAAATCGTAGAAAAGGGTCTTTAGAGGAAAGACATACTGGAGCTTAAATAATTTCAAATAAAAAAACCTTAATTGCAAATTGCAGATAAGGTTTTTTAACTATTCTATGAAATTATGTTTAGTTTCTGCGCTGACAATTGGCAAACATATTCGAAACGTAGTTAATTGTTCATTAGAATTGCAAGAGATGCTCCCATTGTGTTTCTCAATAATTTTTTTACAGACAAACAAGCCGATTCCTGTTCCTAACTCTTTCGTTGTGTAAAAAGGCTCGAATATAATTTCCCTTGTTTCATCTGGAATGATTGGACCATTATTGGCAATTTCAATCACTACATAGTTATCAATTGTCGATGTGGTGACAAGTATTTCTCTTGGTTTTTCTTTTTTCGTAATCGCATCGATGGAATTCATTAATATATTTAAGAATACTTGTTTTAATTCGTTTTGATTAGCGATCGTTTGTGCGTTAGGTCCGTAATTAGTAATGACATTGACATCGATATCAACAATACTTGGGTAAAGGAATTTTACGATATCTTCTAATAAGAGGTGAACCGACACTAACTCTTTACGTTGTTCTTGTGCGGCCTCATTTTTTGATGTATGAAGGAATTGGGTAATTCGAAACTTAAGTTGATCTAGTTCGTGATCAATAATATCTAAATATTTTAAGGTTGGATACTCGGTTTTTAGTAACTTAATAAACCCAATTACCGCTGTAAGTGGATTTCTAAACTCATGAACAAAGCTAGATGACATTTGCCCTAATAAGGTTAATTTCACTTTATGAGTTTCATTGATTAGCAAGTTTTTATCTTGGATTTCCAATTCTTTTAAAATTGTGTATTTTTTCACGGCATGATAACAAAAATAATCAAAGCTCTCGTTGATTTTTTCAATCGCTTCTTGAAGCTGTTTGTAATCAATTCCTGATAAAAAAACATGTCTTATAATAATCGTTCTACCTAGATTTACATTATGAACAAAGTCACCAATATTAGTCTTAGCTTCAACCCGTTCCTGCGCGACTTTATACGCTAGAACCTTTAAGTCATTGTTAGTTGTATCATTAGTTAGTGATAACCTTATTAATTGACACAATTGCTGACCATTCGCTTTAACCTTTTCTAAATTTGAATTATATTGGTGTAATTGAATGTTCTGCAACCAATCTTCTAGGATACTTGTTTCATTTTCATCGAAAAATTTAATCAAGTCATTACCAATTGAAACAAAATCCATAAGACCTCACCACCTTAATAAGAAAAAATTACCTATAAGGTAGTAATTCTACAGGAAATGAGTCGTTCCTCTAAATTATTTAAAAAATAGTTCTGTTTTCCTATAATGAACCATTAAAAAGAGGTTGTTCACAAAAGCTCTTTCATATGTTTAGTTTTGTGTTTGTGTTTGTGTTTGTGTTTGTGTTTCTTTAAATGTATTTTATACTATAAGGGGTATTATTTGTTTGTCAATCATAAATAAGCGAAAGAGTCTTGTTTGTTTTCTTCCATATTAATTTGGCTAAAATAACCTTGAAATAAATAGGCGTTTAGGAATATATAATACGGATGTTTTTTTATTGCCGATCAATATTATTAAAAATTTACATGCCCCCTTGCTAAAAATATACCCTACGTAGTATTATTAAAGAGTCGAATACCTTATAGGGTATATAAATAATCTATAAATGGGGGAGTTTTCAATGGGGGAAACCAATAATATAAGCCGTCGAACTTTTTTAAAAAGATCGGCTCAAGCTACTGTGACTGCGGGTGTTATTGCTACAACCAGTAATAAAGTGTTTGCTGAGGTAGATGCTGATGTGAAAGGCTATATAGGCTCAATAATTGATTTAACGAAGTGTGATGGCTGTGTAAACTATGATACACCTTTATGTGTGTCTGTTTGTAAAACTAAAAATGAACATCGCTTTCCACAGCCAGAAGGACCTTTAAAAGATTATTGGCCACAAAAGCGTCACGAAGATTATTCTAAGGAACAAGAACGAATTGATCGATTAACACCTTATAATTGGACATTTATTGAACAAGTAGAAGTTGAACATAATGGGTTATCTGAATTGGTATCAGTTCCGCGCCGCTGTATGCATTGTATTGATGCGCCTTGCCAAAAGCTCTGTCCTTTCGGTGTCATTGAAAAAACCGAACAAGGTGCAGTTAAAATTGATGAGTTCTTCTGTATGGGTGGTGCGAAATGCCGTGATGTTTGTCCATGGGATATTCCCCAACGGCAAGCAGGAGTTGGAGTTTATATGCACATCGCACCAGATTTAGCAGGTGGTGGTGTCATGTATAAGTGTGATATGTGTAGCGATTTGCTAGCTAAAGGAGAAAGTCCTGCATGTGAAACATCATGTCCAACAGGAGCAATTGAATTCGGTCCAGTAGACGAAATGAGAAAACTTGCCCATGAAAAAGCAACAGAAATGGGTGGCTATGTGTACGGAGATGATGAAAATGGAGGTACATTGACATTTTACGTTTCGAAAGTACCTTTTGATAAGATTAATGGTGCAATCATCAAGAGCAAAGCAGAGGCTCAAGCTATAAGTCAAGATAAGCGTCCGAGTGGAAGACCAAATATGGAGCCAAAGGTAGGGAATTTATTGGACACAACTAAAGGTTTAATGTTAGCAACTCTGATTGCCCCTATTGCTGGTGCTGCAACAGCAGGTATCGCAGCATATAAGACGCTAAAAGGGAAAAAGAATGAAAGTGGTGATACGCATGACGAAGAATAAAAAAGACAAAATTCTAAGACAGCCTCTATCGAACCGTATTGTTCACTGGGGTTCAGCGATTTCTATTATCATGTTGATCATTACAGGATTAGGGCAAATGCCACTTTATGGTAGGTATCTACTCGTTCAACCATTTGGTACAGGATGGTTAACTAGATATGACCTAACCCTTTATGTTCATTATTTCTTTGCCGCTGTATTAATCTTTATTATCTTTTATCACTTTGTCTATCATTTATTGAGAAAAGAATTTCACATCATTCCCAAAAAGGGTGATGTGAAAGCTTCTTATGAAATAATTAAGGCGATGGTCTTACGTAAACATGAGCCGCCTAGTGAAAAGTATTTACCTGAGCAGAGACTTGCATATGCTTTTTTTGCCTTTTCAATTGGTTTGGTCATCGTTACTGGTATTTTTAAAGTCGTAAAAAATATTCAAGGGGTTCAAGCAAGTAATGAGTTTCTTTTATGGGGAGCACAACTTCATAATCTTGCGACAGTATTAGTTATTTTTGGAATTGCGATGCATTTAGGGGCCTTTGTTGTAAAGGCTAATCGAAAGATGTTACCTGGTATGTTTACAGGGTATGTTGATAAGGAGTATGTAAAAGAGCGTCATACGATTTGGTATAAAGATCTTGAAAAAGAGGAAAGCAAAAAAAGTAAAAAAAGAGATGTGATGTAAGTATGTAATTGTTAAGGAAGAAAGGTAGGTATCAAAATTAGATGGCAGAAGATAAAAAATGTAATCCTGTTAACGGTTGAGCAGCACCAACTTCCAGTACTAAGGTTAAGCAATCGAAGATACCTTCAGTTTGACCTGGGACTTGGGTATGGCTCCTGGTAGGAGTTTATTTCATCATTCAACATTTATTCTGAGGTAGAGGGTAAAAAAGTGCCCTCTTTTATTAAATATAAAACCCTGCTTAAACAACATGTTGACAGTTTTAAATTTTTATTTTATTATATACCTATAGGGGTATTTGGGTTTTGAGGAGGGAAGCTATTTATGATTAAAAAATTTATACCAGCTCTTGAATGGATTCCACACTATAAAAGAACTGACTTAAGTGGAGATCTTTCCGCAGGATTAATCGTTGCAATCATGCTAATTCCACAGGGAATGGCATATGCTCTTTTAGCTGGCTTGCCTCCAGTGATTGGATTATATGCCTCAACAATACCTTTACTTATTTATGCATTATTTGGAACATCGAAGCATTTAGCTGTAGGGCCAGTGGCAATTGTCTCCCTATTAGTACTAACAGGGGTATCTACACTAGCAGAGCCTGGTTCCCAAGAATATATCGCTCTAGTACTACTACTTATGTTGATGATAGGTATTCTACAATTTCTGATGGGTGTATTTCGTCTCGGATTTTTGGTGAACTTTCTCTCCCATGCGGTCATTAGCGCATTCACTTCGGCTGCTGCGATTATTATTGGTTTAAGTCAATTAAAGCATTTACTAGGAGTAAATCTTGAAGGTGGCAAGGAAGTTTTTAAGCTTCTTACTGAAGCAGTAATGAGAGCATCCGAGATTAACCCGATTACCCTTTCAATAGGAATTATTAGTATTTTGGTCCTTATCTATATAAAGAAATTAATCCCGAAAATTCCAGGACCACTATTGGTAGTGGTCGTCAGTATTTTAGTTGTTTATGGATTTAACCTTGAAAACTTTGGTGTAAAGATTGTTGGAGAGGTTCCAAGTGGACTTCCAGGGTTCTCAATGCCTGCATTAGATTTCAATGCCTTCTTAGCTTTACTACCAATAGCTGTAACGATTTCCTTAATAGGATTTATGGAATCGATTGCGATGGCGAAAGCAATTGCCGCAAAAGAAAAATACAAAGTGGTTGCGAATAAGGAGTTAATTGGATTAGGACTTGCAAATATTGGTGGATCGTTTTTCTCAGCTTATCCAGTTACAGGTGGATTTTCACGATCGGCGGTAAATTATCAATCAGGTGCCAGAACCCCGATGGCTTCAGTGATAACCGCAATCTTAATTTTCTTAACCTTGCTATTTTTCACTAGCTTATTTTATTATCTTCCGAATACAGTATTAGCTGCGATAATTATGGTAGCAGTTTACGGATTAATTGATATAAAAGAAGCAAGGCATCTTTTTAAAGTACGAAGTGTTGATGGATGGACTTGGGTGATTACCTTTGTTGCAGCTTTAGTTATTGGAATTGAGCTTGGTATTTTAGTTGGAGTAGGGTTCTCACTTATCATATTTATTGGGAGAAGCGCCTATCCACATGTAGCAGAGCTTGGTTACCTAAGCGAAGAGAATGTTTTTCGAAACATTGAACGCTATCCAAATGCAAAGGTAAATTGCGATGTTTTAATTTTTCGATTTGACGCATCCTTATATTTTGCCAACATGACGTTTTTTGAAAATAAGTTAAGTGAACGAATTTCTGAAAAACAAAAAACACATTCGGTTATCTTAGATTTTTCTGGGGTAAATTCAATCGACGCTGTTGCGCTCCATTCGTTGAAAGAATTAATTCTGATGTATCGAGAAGCAAAGATTGAATTCTTATTAGCAGGGGTTAAAGGACCGGTTATGGATCTAATGAAAAAAGCGGATTATCCAAAGGAGTTTGCTGAAAAGATTACGTACCTTTCTGTAGACCATGCAATAAAAGATATAGGATTACGCTAGGGAAGTGAAACTATGGAGTTGTTTGAGCTAACAAAAAATAATGAAGATTTTATCCGAAAAATAAAAGAAACTGATCCAGATTACTTTGAAAAATTAAAAAAAGGGCAAACACCAGAATTTTTTGTAATCGCATGTAGTGATTCAAGGGTTAGTCCATCTGTTATCACACAATTACCTTTAGGTGCAATGTTTATCCATCGCAATATTGGAAATCAAGTTGATGCGAATGATGAGAGTTTCACTGCAAGTCTTTATTACGCACTCGTTCATTTAAAAGTGAAGAAGATTGTCATTAAAGGTCATACGGATTGCGGTGGAGTAAAAGCAGCCTGGAATGGTTTAGAAGAAATCGAGCTTGTCGGATGGTTAGAAAAAATAAGAGTAAATCTCCCTGTTCATGATCAAAACTGTCCGCTAACGTTAGACGAGTTAGCCAAAGAAAATCTACTAAACCAAATAATTAACTTAAAAAGTCATCCAGTATATAAAAAATACGGTCAAAATATTGATATTTTAGGTGCATTGTTTCATGTTGAATCGGGAGAACTTGAGTGGGTCACTACTCCTGATTGAGCAGGGTGTAACTGTTGACTTTTTATTTTATATGATTTACAATATACCCATGGCGGTATTATTGTTAAAAAGAACCGAATATATTTCATAATATTTTCAGGAAAAAATTTTTAAATAAAAATATACCCCAATAGGTATAAAATCAATAGTTGAGGTGAATGAAATGGAAAAGAAGAAAACGACAATTATTTTATTTAGTGGTGAGCTTGATAAGGCATTGGCTGCCTTTATTATTGCGAATGGGGCAGCGGCATATGATCATGAAGTGACGATCTTTACGACATTTTGGGGTTTGAATGCATTTAGAAAAGATGAGCATGTTCCAGTAAAAAAAGGCTTATTAGAAAAGGCATTTGGGATGATGATGCCACGTGGTCCAAAAAAGCTTGGACTTTCAAAGATGCATTTTGCAGGTATGGGTCCAAAAATGATTAAACATGTGATGAAAAAGCACAATGCAATGCAGCTACCAGAACTTATCGATATGGCTAAAGAACAAGGTGTAAAACTAGTTGCCTGTACAATGACGATGGATTTGCTCGGCATACAACAAGAAGAACTTATCGATGGAGTTGAATTAGCTGGAGTTGCAGCTTACTTGGGTGACGCTTCAGAAGGAAATGTAAACTTATTTATATAATAAAACCTAACCTAGGAGGATTAAGATGATTAAAACTGATCAAACATTAGATGCAAAAGGTTTAGCATGTCCAATGCCAATTGTTCGTACCAAAAAAGTTATCAATGAGCTATTACCGGGTCAAGTCTTAGAAATTCAAGCAACAGATAAAGGGTCAACTGCTGATTTAAAGGCTTGGGCAAACAGTACTGGTAATCAATATTTAGGAACAATTGAAGAAGCGGGTGTTTTAAAGCACTATTTAAGAAAATCGACTAGTGAAGAAGAAAAACCAGAAACAACTCATCCACATGTAATTCAAAATGAAGAATTAGAAAAGAAATTAGCAGGCGAAAAGCTTACGATTTTAGACGTACGTGAAGAAGCTGAGTTTGCGTTTAATCATGTTCCAGGAGCAGTTTCAATTCCATTAGGTGAATTAGAAAATCGTTTAGTCGAACTGAATACAGAAGATGAGATTTATGTGATCTGCCGAACTGGTAGTAGAAGTGACTTTGCTGCACAGAAACTAGCGCAAAACGGCTTTACAAAGGTATGGAATGTTGTTCCTGGGATTTGCCAATGGACTGGACCTACAGAGAAAAATAATTAATAAATTTTTTTAATAAATAAAATACCGTAGGGGGTAATAGAATGAATTCAAGACCGATTACTGCAGCTGAAATTACAAAGAAGGTTTTTAACAAGGAAAAGTTATTTATATTAGATGTTCGTAATGAAGATGCTTATAGTGACTGGAAAATCGAAGGATCAAACTTTACTCATGTAAACGTTCCTTACTTCGAATTAATCGATGGCGTTGAAGAGATTATTGACAGATTACCAAAGGGTGAAGAAATTTTAGTTGTTTGTGCAAAAGAAGGAGCCTCCATTATGGTCGCTGATATGCTTAACGAAGCAGGTTTTCAAGCGGGTTTCCTAATCGGTGGAATGAAAACGTGGAGTGAACACTTAGAGCCAGTGAAAGTAGGCGACTTAGAGGATGGTGGAGAACTCTATCAATTTGTACGTATTGGTAAAGGGTGTTTATCGTATATGGTCGTTTCAAACGGTGAAGCAGCTATTATTGATGCAACTAGAATGACGGATATCTATGTTGATTTTGCTAAGTCTGTCGGTGTAGAAATTAAGCACGTATTTGATACTCATCTTCATGCTGATCATATTTCTGGAGGAAGAAAGATTGCACAATTAACAGGAGCCACTTACTGGTTACCACCGAAAGATGCTGGAGAAGTTGTCTTTGAATATAGCCCATTAGAGGATGGGAATGATGTCACGATTGGAAAGACAAAAATTAATATTCAACCATTATATTCACCAGGGCATACAATTGGCTCAACATCATTTGTTGTTGATGAAAAGTATTTATTAACAGGAGATATTTTATTCATTGACTCCATTGGGCGCCCAGATTTAGCAGGTCTTGCAGCTGATTGGGTCGGCGATTTAAGAGAAACTTTGTATAATCGCTACAGACAATTATCAAATCAATTAGTTGTCCTTCCAGCTCATTTTATGATCATTGATGAATTAAATGATGATGGCAGTGTGTCTAGAGAGTTAGGGGCACTCATAAAAGAAAACCATGGTTTAAATATTGAGGATGAAGATACTTTCAGAAAAATGGTAACGGAAAATTTACCGCCACAACCGAACTCATACCAAGAAATTCGTGAAACTAACATGGGTAAAATAAGTCCAGACAATGATAAGCAACGTGAAATGGAGATTGGTCCAAATCGCTGTGCAGTAAGATAAATAGAGAGAAATATTGGGGAGTTCTTAATATAAATTAAATAGGAGTGATTAAAGATGACAATGAAAGCAGAAAAAGTCTTAGACGCAAAAGGATTAGCATGTCCTATGCCAATCGTAAAAACAAAAAAGGCAATGACTGAATTAGAAGCCGGGCAAGTACTAGAAATTCATGCAACTGATAAAGGGGCTAAAAATGACTTAACTGCTTGGGCAAAATCTACTGGTCATGAATTAGTAGCGGACACTGCAGAAAATGATGTTTATAAGTTTTGGATTAGAAAAGGATAATAAAGAAATCCTAAAGGGGGGTGACTCACAAAGTATCACTTACCTCAAGTGCTATATAAAAATTGAGAACTCTTATCTCTATCTTTATATATATAGGTAACTACTTGAGGAGAGCTGATACTTACGAGTCACCTATTCTTTTACGAAAATAACGTTTTGAGCATAGTATAAACATGTTTTACTACCTGTACAGATTTAGATTAAACAACTATCTAGAAGATGTCGCTGGATTTCCTTGAACGAGCCTCTAAAATTCGTTAGAGTTTTACAGCGAAGAGAAAGGAAGTCAAGCGACACTCATTGTATTTGTTGGAGTCATAGTTTCCTACCAAGCGATGTTACTGTGCAAATCTAGCGTTCTTAATTTGATAAAAGGATGCACTAAATACTATGATAGGTATATATATTAACAAATACAAATACTAAAAATATAAAGGTTATCTAAAAATAGATAACAAATAGAAGGGAGCGTCTTAATATGAAATATAACGATCCAGTAAAAAATAGAATTAAAAGAATTGAAGGGCAAATTAAAGGTATTTTAAGAATGATGGAAGAGGAAAAGGACTGTAAAGATCTTGTCGGTCAAATGTCGGCAGCAAGAAATGCCCTTGACCGTGCCATTGGGGTAGTCGTCAGTGAAAATCTAGAAGCCTGTATACGAAATCAGATCGAAAAAGGTGAAGACACTGAAACATTTATCCAAGAAGCTGTAAATTTATTGGTGAAAAGTAGATAAGCGTTTGTTAACCTAACGATATAACAATTGCGAAAATATGCATAAGTGACATCTCCAGTCTCCCCCCATTGTTATATATTGTTCACAAAACACCTCTCTTTTTATAGCGACCAAAGATTATAATATTATTAAACATATATATATAATAATTGGTTTAAGTCGAGGGGGAGCTCTAAAATGAAAAAAATATTGCTGCTTACATGTTTATTAAGTATAAGTTTAGTAGCTTGTTCTAGTGCAAATTCACAAGAACGATCTGAAGCAGACAATAAAATAAAGGATCTTGCGGTTAGTGAGCAAAATGGGGACCTTGATGAAATGATCGAAAGTCTATTAAATAATGAACTTTTAGTTCCAATAGGTGAAGTGCCGATTCCTTTAGATAATCCGATGACAACGGAAGTACTTGAATTGGGGAAAATTTTATTTTTTGACCCTAGACTTTCGGGAAATAACGAAGTAAGCTGTCAAACTTGTCATGATCCTGAGCTAGGTTACGGAGATGGAAAAGCGACATTTACAAAAATCGATGGTACAGAGGGGTTACGGAATAGTCCAACAGTAATCAATTCAGGATTTTATACTAGATTATTTTGGGACGGTCGAGCAGAGTCTCTTGAAGCACAAGCGCTAGGCCCAATTCAAGATCCTGGTGAAATGAATCAACCTTTAGACGAACTCGTTGATAAGTTACATGCGATTGAGGGGTATGAAGAGCTTTTTTTGGCCGCGTTTGAAGATGGTATCACAATTGAAAATGTAGGTAAAGCGTTAGCTGCTTTTCAAAGATTAATTGTAGTAAATGATACTCGGTATGATCAGTTCCTAAAAGGGGATCGTCATGCATTATCCAATGAAGAAATTCGTGGGTTAGATTTGTTTGCTGGAAAAGCATTTTGTATCACATGCCATCATGGCGAAAATTTAACAGACAATGAGTTTTACAATTTAGGTATTAATTCTGACGATATAGGTCGTTTCGCAGTAACAGAGGAAGATAGAGATTTAGGTAGAATAAGAACACCTGGTTTATATGGTATTACTCACACAGCCCCATATATGCGTGATGGAAGTATAGAAACTCTTGAAGAAGTTATTGAATTTTATAACCGTGGTGGTGATAGTCACCCTAATAAAAGTATTTTTATGACAATGTTTATGTCTGAGCTAAATTTAACGGCTGATGAAAAAGCTGATTTATTAGCGTTTCTAAAAGTGCTAGGTGGTGAACCACCAATTATAGAGAAACCAACTCTCCCTGGAATGAAATAAAAAGGAAAAACCTTACTGACTCTAGAATGATATTGTTAGTAAGGTTTTTTACATAGGGGGCACTAAAATTGAAAAATATGCTAATAAAGGCAGTTACTATTATAGTAACAATCATCATTCTCATTCTTTCTTATTCGGTCATTCAGTTCTCACCACAGTATATGCTTAGAATTTTGAAGTATGGAGAATCTGATGTAAATGATCATAAGATATTTCCATCTAGAGTAATTAATAAAGCGGAAGAGCCTTACTTCTTTGAAAAAAAAGATACAGTAGATTTAAATAAATTACCTATTCAATATCTCTATAACAATCGTGATAAAAGCGCAAAGTTAGATGAGTTGCTAGAACGAACTGGGACTACTGCGTTCATCGTGATTTCTAATGACAAGATCGTTTATGAGAAGTATTTTAATGGCTATAAGAGGGATTCAGTAAACACATCTTTTTCTGCTGCAAAATCTTTTGTCTCATTATTAGTTGGAATGGCAATTGATGACGGGTATATTGATAGTGTAGATGAGCCGATTACAAATTATATTAGTGAACTGACAGGAACTGATTTTGAATTGATTACAATTGAGGATTTATTGCAAATGCGTTCCCCAATATCCTATAAAGAAGGTAATCTCTGGTTTGGTGATGATGCCAAAACCTATTATATGCCTGATTTAAGGGGATTAGCTATTAATAATACAAGGCTAACAAAAAAAGAGAGAGATAGCTTTCGCTATAATAATTATCATCCATTATTATTGGGGATTATTTTAGAGAGAAGTACTGGAGAAACTGTTGCAACGTATATGGAAAAAAAGATTTGGAGTAGAATTGGGACCGAGTTTGATGCATCTTGGAGTTTAGATAGCGAAAAAACGGGGTTTGAGAAAATGGAAAGTGGTATTAATGCAAGAGCGATCGATTTTGCAAAAGTTGGATGGCTAGTACTTAATAACGGAATTTGGCAAGGAGAACAAATAATTAGCAATGAGTGGCTTCAACAGTCGTTCGCGAAAGAGTCGTTAAGTTTTGATGAAATTAATCACTCGTTTATAAAAAATCAGAATACCGGCTATGGCTACATGTGGTATAGCATTGAAGACGGACAAGGTAATTATGATGTATATGCATTAGGTAAATATGGTCAACTTATTTATATTTCACCTACACATCAAACAGTGATAATCAGAAATGGAAAAGAATATGGTGCGGTAGATTGGTGGCCAGATATTTTCAAAACAATGATTTTGGCAATGAATAATTCGTATGAATAGCACAAGTAAAGAGGAAGCCCTTTATAACGGGCTTCCTCTTTTGATGATCTTTAATTATTATTTAAAAGATACACCTTTGAAGTATGGAGTACCACCAAAGTCTACGAATAATCCAGTAACTCCGTTTGTACCATATACGAAGTCAGGGTGTTGTAGGTAAACCATTGGAGCTTCTTCTACAAGAATTTCAGAAATTTCTTTGTATGCTTCGTTACGTTTTGGTTGATCTGCTTCACTACGAGCATAGTCTAATAACTCATCTACACGATCGTTGCTGTAGAATGAACGGTTACCAGGTGAACCGTGTTGTGAAGAGTGGAATAAAGCATATAAACCGTAGTCAGCGTCACCAGTTACAGTTGTCCATCCTAAGATGAATAACTCATGCTCACCAGCAGCAGTTTGCTCTAGGAAAGCACCCCACTCAACGATTTTGATTTCAACGTTGATTCCGATTTGACCTAATTGATGTTGAACTAACTCAGCGATATCCGCACGAGCTTTGTTTCCTTCGTTAACGAAGATTGTTGTGTTAAATCCATTTTCAAAACCAGCTTCAGCTAATAACGCTTTAGCAGCTTCAACATCATAATCAAGAGGAGTTAACCCTTGATAGTTACCATTAACTGTAGGCGCTAGAGGTCCAACTGCTGGAACACCTTGACCATCTAAAATACCATAAACGATATCGTCTTTGTCTACAGCCATAGCGATTGCTTGACGTACTTTGATATTATCATAAGGAGCTTTGTTCATGTTAAAACCTAAGTAATCCATACGAGTTCCGTGGATACGAACTGTATCAAGTTGAGACATTCCCTCAACACGGGCTACATCAGGAGCACCAACTAGAACAGCATGTGCTTCACCAGTTTCTAACATTGCAATACGAGTAGCATCTTCAGGAACAACTACAAAGCTAAGAGTGTCAACCTTTGCTTTTTCTCCCCAATAATCTTCGTTTCTTTCCATTTTAATTTCAGCACCACGATCCCAAGTAGTTAACTTGAATGGACCAGTACCAACTGGATGTTCAGTAATAGTTTTACCACCGTTGTTCTCTTCTTCAATTGCACTAGCTTGAATGATTGAACCAGCGTTATGTGCTAAGTGAGCAGGAAGAGGAGCAAATGGAATATTTGTTTTAATTTGAACAGTGTGATCATCTACGATTACTACTTCTTCAACCATGTTAAGAATGAATGCACGAGGAGAAGCAGCTTCTGGGTCGATTAAGCGTTCAATTGAAGCTTTAACGTCGTTAGCTGTGAAATCAGAACCATCATGGAATTTAACTCCTTGACGTAATTTGAATTCCCAAGTTAATTCATCAATAGCTTCAAATTCTGTTGCTAATAATCCATATACAGAACCATCTTCAGCATAATCAGTTAAGCGTTCGAAAATTTGTGAAGTTGCGTTAGATGTTGCTGTGTCGTTCATACCGTGTGGATCAAGAGTAGGCGCATCTGCACCTGTTACGAAGACCAAATGTCCGCCTGCTTCACCTTCAGCAGGTGCTGGTGTGTCAGGTGTGCCAGGTGTCTCAGGTGTAGGTGTTGCATCGTTTTTACCGCCACATGCAGCTAATGCTACCATTAGTGCAAGGACAAGCATAAGAAATAAATTCTTCTTTAAGCTCATTGTATAAATACCCCCTATTTTTTTTATGTGTTTTACAACACTAGTTATTCGTGTTTGTCACGATTAATTTTTATATTAGTCTAAAAATTTAAAATTCACAAGTACCTTTTTCAAAAAAATTAATATTTTTGTAACTTTGTAATAATTCAGAAACAAATAATGACAATTTTAAACAAGAAAATTTAAATAATTTCCGCTTTCTTTCATATAAATGGAAATCGAATTATGAAGATACGCATGTCGTATTTTGATGATAACTAGTAACTACTAGAATTATATTTTGATAATATATATATTTTTTTTAAAACAAAAGAACCTCTTCGAAAGACGGAATTAGCAAACTGACAAATCATCCCTGTAGCGCTTTAATGTAAAAAAACTTATAATGAATACAATTAAATTATATAATTAAAACTATTGTAATAATTCTAAATTCTAGCTATTATATAATAGAATTATTAGAAATATTACAAATGTTACAAAACAGCGAAAGGATGAAAGCTATGAATCAACCATCTATACAAACTACGACAGGCGTGCCTGTTAAAGTACAAAATTCCAAAGCAGCACGTTGGTCAGCTTTATATAAAAAGCTAGCAAAAAATAAAGCTGCTATGGCAGGTGCATTTATTGTTTTAATATTTATCACGTTAGCAATATTAGCCCCTTACATTGCACCGCACGATCCACTAGATATTCAAATGGTAAAAAAGTTACAAACTCCATCAGCTGAGCACTGGCTCGGAACTGATGATAAAGGTCGAGATATACTAAGTCGTATTCTAATTGGAGCAAGAATATCATTAACTGTAGGTATTGTATCGACAATCATCGGGGCGATTGTCGGAGTCATCCTTGGAATCGTTGCTGGTTATTATGGTAGATGGATTGATTCATTGATTATGAGAATTTGTGATGTTCTCCTTGCATTTCCAGGGATTTTATTAGCATTAGCAATTGTAAGTGTTCTGGGTGCAAGTACAATGAATGTTATCTTAGCCGTAGCCTTTTTCGCTATTCCATCATTTGCTAGGATTGTTCGTGGCTCAACATTAAGTGTAAAAAAATTAGAGTATATTGACGCTATTAGAGCAATGGGCTCGAGTGATCTTAGAATTATCTTTAAGCACATTCTTCCAAATATCGTCTCACCAATTATCGTACAGGCAACGCTTTACATCGCATCTGCTATTATTACAGCTAGTGCTCTTTCATTCCTTGGAATGGGGACGCAGCCGCCAACACCTGAATGGGGAATGATGCTAAGCCAAGGGCGCTCATATATTGCTGAAGCACCGCATTTAACGCTATTCCCAGGTTTGGTTATATTACTAGTTGTTATTGGATTTAACTTATTTGGTGATGGCTTGCGTGATGCGCTAGATCCGAAATCGAAATAATAAAGGATGGTGAGCTAAATGTTAGAATATATTTTACGAAGGCTATTTCAAACAATCCCTGTAATGTTTGGGGTTACATTAGCAGTATTTCTCATGATGCACCTATTACCAGGTGACCCTGCACAAATTATGGCTGGAGAATCTGCGGACCCTGTCCAGGTTGAAGCAATGCGTGAAAAACTCGGCCTAAATGATCCGCTCCACACTCAATATATACGTTATGTGACTAACGCTGTTCAAGGTGACTTAGGAAATTCTATTCGTACAAATCGTTCGGTTACATCTGAAATTTTTGATAAACGTTTTTGGATTACAGTTGAGTTAGCTTTAATAGGTACTGCTTTAGCTGTAATTATTGGGCTAGTTGCTGGAATTATTTCAGCAACAAAAAAATATTCGTTATCTGATGTATCGATTATGATTGTCGCGTTATTTGGACTTTCGATGCCAAACTTTTGGTTAGGAATTATGTTAATCTACTTTTTCTCTGTAAATTTAGGCTGGGTTCCTGTAGCTGGTTGGGGAACATGGAAGCATATGATTTTACCTGCGATTACATTAGGAACTGGTGGAGCAGCAATTATTGCTCGGATGACTCGTTCGAGTATGTTAGAGGTCATTAATCAAGACTACATTCGAACTGCCTATGCTAAAGGTGTAAGCGACAAACTTGTTATCTATAAACATGCGCTTCGTAATGCACTTATCCCGGTAGTAACTGTTGTTGGTTTGCAGTTTGGTGGTCTATTAGGAGGAGCGGTAATTACGGAAACCGTTTTTGCTATTAATGGGTTAGGTCGTTTAATTATCGACTCAATTCGTGCGTACGACTTCCCAATGGTACAAGGAACAATTCTTGTTTGTGCGGTTCTCTTTGTTTTTGTAAACTTCCTTGTAGATATTACCTACCGTTTAATTAACAAACGGATCGACTTGAATTAAGGACGGTGAAAAACTATGACATTATCAAATGAAAAAATATTAGAAGTTAAAGGTTTGCGAACATCTTTCTTCACCGATGAAGGTGAGGTAAAAGCAGTTGATGGCGTAGATTTTTCCATAGAAAAAGGAAAAACAATTGGAATCGTAGGTGAATCGGGTTCTGGGAAAAGTATTACTTCCCTGTCAATCCTTCGTCTTCTTCAAGAACCGGCAGGAAAGGTTGTTGGTGGAGAGATTATTTTTAAAGGTGAAGATTTATTAACAAAATCAAAGAAGCAGATGATGGATATCCGTGGAAATTCTATCTCAATGATTTTCCAAGAGCCGATGACGTCGTTAAATCCAACATTAACGTGTGGTGAACAAATTGCTGAATCAATTCGAATTCACCAAAAACTAAATCGAAAAGATGCCTGGACCAAGGCGGTTGATATGTTGAAGTTAGTAGGAATCCCTTCTCCTGAAAAGCGTGCGAAGCAATATCCGTTTGAATTATCAGGAGGGATGCGGCAGCGTGTGATGATCGGAATTGCGTTAGCTTGTAATCCCGAGTTATTAATCGCCGATGAACCTACAACTGCTCTAGATGTAACAATTCAAGCGCAAATCCTTGACCTAATCAAAAAGTTACAAGAAGAGTTTGGTACTTCTTTAATGATGATTACGCATGATCTCGGTGTAGTTGCTGAAATGTGTGATAAGGTTGCCGTAATGTACTGTGGAAAAGTTGTTGAATACGCTGATGTGAAAACAATTTTTACAAACCCAAAACACCCATATACAGTCGGGTTATTAAATTCAGTACCAAAACATGATCAAGACTACGAAGGGGACTTAGCAGTCATTAAGGGCTCAGTTCCAAGCCCGTTTAATTTACCAAAGGGTTGTAGCTTTGCACCACGCTGTGAACACGCTAGAGATATTTGTATATCACAATTGCCAGATTTAGAAACTGCTGCTGACGGCGATAAAGTACGCTGTTGGATCTATACTGACAAATGGGATACAGAAATGGAGGTTGCCGCTGACTATGAGTAAAAAGGTTTTGTTAGAAGTTAAAAATTTAAAACAATACTTTCCTATTAAAGGTGGAATCTTCGGTAGAACTGTTAACCATGTTAAAGCAGTAGATGATGTCAGTTTTGAAGTTTACGAAGGTGAGACAGTGAGTATTGTAGGTGAATCAGGTTGCGGTAAATCGACAACAGGAAGAGCAATCCTTCGACTTGAAGAGCCTACGTCTGGTGAGATTAACTTTCAAGGTGAAGACTTACTTTCATTAAATAAATCGCAAATGAGAAAAAAGCGTAAAGATTTACAAATCATTTTTCAAGATCCATATGCTTCGTTAAATCCGAGACAAACCGTTAGCCAAATTTTAGAGGAAGCACTTGAAATTCAAAAGGTTGTGCCACCTAAGCAAAGACGTCAAAAAATCGTTGATTTGCTTGAGACGGTTGGAATTGGTGCACACCAAATTGATAGACATCCCCATGAATTTAGTGGAGGACAGAGGCAACGCGTTGGTATCGCACGTGCCCTCTCTGTTGATCCTAAATTAATTATCTGTGATGAAGCAGTTTCAGCACTTGATGTATCAATCCAAGCTCAAGTATTAAATTTGTTAAAGGATTTGCAGCGTAAGTTTTCGTTGACGTATCTGTTTATATCGCATGATCTTGGTGTTGTTCGTCATATATCTGACCGTATTATTGTTATGTATTTAGGGAAAATAGTGGAAATAGGAGATAAGCAATCGTTATTTGAAAATCCACAGCACCCATATACAAAAGCTCTTTTATCAGCGATTCCAAGTACAAATATATTTGAGAAGAAAGAGCGAATTATCTTAAAAGGTGACGTACCATCACCAATAAATCCCCCAGCAGGGTGTCGCTTCCATACCCGTTGTCCTTATGCATTTGATCGTTGTGCAACGGAGGATCCAGCGCTACATCATGTTCCTGGAAAGGGACATCAAGCTGCGTGTCATTTAATTGAAGATGGACCAATAGATTTTTCGCAAATTCCATCTAATTATTAATCAGCAATAATGTAGCGACCTTATTCCGTACTATAGGAGATGAGGTCGCTTTTTTATTTGTGACTAAGTTATTCAATGTGTATTCTGGCTTCTTTTGGTAAATCCTTTAGATAGATAATTTTAAAGGGTGATTAAAATGAATTGTCTTTTACCTACAGGGATAAAAGGGCTTGATTATATTTTAAATGGTGGTATTCCTGAAGGGAATCACGTGATAGTTGTTGGTGAGCCGGGGACTGGCAAAACAACCTTAGGAATTCAATATTTATATAATGGTGCTTTAAAAAATGAAGCGGGAATTTATATCACGTTTGAAGAGCTTCCATCACAAATATATCGAGACATGGCTGGGTTTGGTTGGGATTTGAAAAAACTTGAAGAGATGAAGCTATTAAAAGTGGTTACAATATCCCCTGAAATATTGTGGCGAGAAATGGACAAACCATCTGGTTTATTTGAAGAAATCATCGAAACAATTAATTGTAAGCGGATTGTCATTGATAGCTTAAGCTTATTTCGCTATTTAGCAAGTGATAATTCTGAAATCAGAAAAATAATTTATAAATTTAAAAACATTCTATCAAAGCATAAACTAACATCCTTAATATTAAGTGAGCAATTTTCTTTCAGACAAAAAACAGCTTTTGAGCATTTTGTTTTCGATGGTGTAATCCAACTTGATTTTCGCGAAAAGTTTATGGAGTATAAGGAACGTACGATTGAAATCTTAAAAATGAGGGGCACAAAGATTTTCGAAGGGAAGCATACATATCGCTTTATGCATGATGGACTGAACATCATACCTGCTTATTCTTCGGTTTACTATAGAGAAAATAAGAGGACACCAGTTGTTTCTACGGGTATTCCACAAATTGATCAAGTTTTAGGTGGTGGAGTACCTAAAGGTTCTATTTTCTTAATCGAAACAGACAGTAAAGCAATGCATGATTTGTTAATTGCCTCGATTACAAGTCAAAGAATAAAAAAAGGAGAAAAATTCCTCTTTCTACTGCCTAGCGCAACAAATATCCAGGAACTATATGAGACGTTTCTTTCATTTGATGTCGATTTAAAGGATAATGCCCTCATGAATAAAGGCATGTTTATTGAACAGTTTAATCGTCCGATTCCTAATGATATAAAATCGAAAGTTGTAAATGTATCGCATTTAGAAAATGATGACTATTGGACGTATATTAAGAATGAATTAGCACCATTGATAATGGAGGATATAAATTCAAGTAGTGAGTGGTTTATTAGCTATGATGTAAACTCTGGTATTGATAAACGTGGAAGTCAGTTCATAAAAAAAGTCTTTGGAGATTTAGTAGCACTCGAAAAGGCTTTAGGTGTGACGGTGTTTATTACATGTAATATTGAAAAGGTTGATGCAGAAATAAGAGCTTTATTGCAATATAATTCTAATGGGGTTATTCAAACTTGGTACAATTCAAAATATCAATACATGCAAGTAACTAAATCGCCGCTAGGTCAGCTATCACAGCCATTAATAGTGGAGGCTACCTCAACCCCGCCATTTTTTCGATTAATGTAAGGAGCGATTAATTAGATGACTTCAAAAAGGCAGTTACTTGAAAGGGAATGTAAACAATATTTTCGTGAAAACTATTTTAGTTACGAGTCATACCAAAGCCTTGCGGTAAAAATAGGGCGTGCTGAAGATGAATTATGTGATATTATAGATTGTTTAGTAACGGACTCTTTTTTAAAAGCAAGAGGCGAAGGGAGCGAGAGAATTTTCTCGTTAAATATGGAAGTTGAACATGAAGATGATCTATCTCACAATAAAATGTATCAGGATATAAAAGAAAAGGTCAACATGCTACATGAGCTAACAAATAGAGAGAAAGAAGTGCTTATATTTATGATGGACGGCCTAAGTAATATTGATATAGCCGAAGAGATGAAGATTAGTAAGCACACTGTAAAAAATCATATTAGTAACATCTTTTATAAGCTCGATATAAAAGATCGCTTACAATTATTTAAAAGAATATATGAAAAAAATTAGTAAAAGTAAACCCCTTTCATGGGGTTTTTGTTTTTGTGAAATAGTAATGTATTCCTAGAACGTACGCTCCTATCCTTCTTTAAATAGGCTACTAAGGGGATTGTTTGGTAGAGCTGGCGATGGGAAGATAGAGATAAGTAATTAGTACTACTAACGCTACATAAATCATGACAATAGCAAAATTAAGAAAGAGGGATTTTTGATGAGTATTAAAAACAAATTGTTACTAGGTTTTGGTATCATTTTGCTCTTAACAACAGGTATGAGTTTTTTAATGTACAATTCATTACAATCAGTATCTAGTAATTTTGACTCGTTCACTGAAAGAGATATGCATTTATTAAATCTATCAAAACAAATTCGCTATGAAGACCTAGCCCTTACTGATTCTTTAAAAAGTATTATGCTTGAACCAACCAATAGGGATGAACGAGTGAAATATGATGTTCATGTAGAACAAATTACGAAAACATTTGATGAAGTAATACCGCTTTTAGTGACAGAAAGAGGAAAAGAAATCTTTGCGGAGCTAAACAATTATAATGATCAATTGGCAGAATTAGAGGCTGAAATTATTACACAAGCATCTGTCAACCGAGTAAAAATGTCAAATATATATAGTGGAGATTATGCGAAGGTTAGAGAGGTCTTTAGTCGTAACTTGAATGAATTTGAAGAACTTCAAACCCAACGAATTGCTAGTATTATTGAAGAAAACCAGTCCTATGTTCAGACTCGCTCTATCATAAATATTGTGATTTTGGTTGTAAGTATTTTTATTGGGATTTTAATTGCGATGCTTATTTCAAGGGCAATTACAAAGCCAATTGCAGAGGTGTCAAATAAGTTGCGAGAATTATCTAACAGTGAAGGAGACTTAACTGTTAGACTAGAGGTGAAGAGTAATGATGAAATAGGACAGCTTTCATCTTCATTTAATTCGATGATCGAAACAATCCAAACATTAATTGCACAGGTTCATGGAACAACGAAGCATGTAACTTCAGCCACTGAAGAGTTAGCCGCGGGGGCAAGTGAATCAACAAAAGCTGCAAATGAAATTGCAATGGCCATACAAGATGTGGCAATGGGAACGGAAACTCAATTACAGGGTGCTACAGAATCAGCCAAAGCGATTGAAGAAATGACAGTTGGCATCCAACGTATTGCAGAAGCGTCGTCAGTAGTAGCCGAAACATCAATAGGAACTACTGAGGAAGCTGAAAATGGTAACGAAGTCATTAAAACAGCGATTCAACAAATGCAAACAATTAATTCGTCTGTAAATGGATCTGTTTCGGTGATAGATAGTCTTGGCAATCGTTCGAAAGAAATTAGTCAAATTATTGATGTAATTGCCAATATCGCTTCACAAACAAATCTATTAGCATTAAATGCAGCTATTGAAGCTGCAAGAGCTGCAGAACATGGAAAAGGCTTTGCGATAGTAGCTGATGAAGTCCGGAAGTTAGCAGAGCAATCAGCATCTTCATCTAACCAAATAGCTAAGTTAATCGAGCAAATTCAAATAGATACAAAGGTATCGATCCAGTCGATGGATATTGTGAGTAATGACGTTCAAAAGGGAATGACATTAGTGAACCAAGCTGGTGACGTATTTATCCGTATTGTTGATGCAGTACAGAAAGTAACAGAACAAATTCAAGAAATTTCAGCAACGTCAGAACAAATGTCTGCTAGTTCACAACAAGTAGCGGCATCAATTCAAGAAACAAGTAAAATTGCTGAAGAATCGTCAATGAATTCGCAAAATGTAGCGTCATCATCAGAGGAGCAATTAGCGCTAATGGAAGAAATATCTTCTTCTGCACAATCTCTAAATGATATGGCCCAAGAGTTACAAAATTTAGTTGGTAAGTTTAAAATTTAATGCGAAGCGCCACTATCTCTATAGATAGTGGTGTTTTATTTATGATAAAACAGAACTTTAAAGTAATCTAAAAAAGTACTTAACCTGTGACAAAAATCATGTTCTAATACGTAAAAAAATTACCAACATCTAAACAAGAAAAACTATGGTAAAATAATAAAATGCTCTAGTATAACGTCGATAAAGGAGTCTTACTTGAAAAATAAAAAGATACTACTTATATATTTTATTTTTGGATTTATCTGGGTTTATCTAACTGACTATCTAGTTGGGCTATACATTCCTTTGGACTGGCTCTTGGTAGTACAAAAAATAAAAGGAACTATCTATGTTCTAATAACGGGTATAATTATTTACTTTGCACTTATTAAGATGGACGAATTAAATAATTCAAAAGAACAAGAAGAAAAGCTAACAACACTTATTAACTCAATGGTAGATTTTGTTTGCTTTAAAGATGGTGAGGGCTGCTGGATTGAAGCGAATAACTTTGGGTTAAGATTATTCCAATTAGAAGATGTAGATTACCGTGGAAAGAAAGACTCCGAACTTGCCGAATGTACAGAATTTTACCGGGAAGCACTATTATTTTGTGCAAGGTCAGATGAAGAGACATGGAAAAATGGAGAGATCACACGCTTTGAAAAAAACATTCCACTACCTGATGGAACGGAGAAAAATTTTGATACGATTAAGGTACCGTTATTCAATGAGAATGGAACAAGAAAAGGTTTAGTGGTCATTGGGCGTGACATTACTGATAGAAGAATTGCCGAAGAACAAGTTAGAAGAAGTGAAAAACTTTCAATTGCAGGAGAATTAGCTGCAAGTGTTGGTCACGAAATTCGTAATCCTTTAACATCAATTAAGGGCTTCGTGCAGTTACTTGAGGAAAAAGATCAGGGAAATAAATTGTACTATGAGATTATGTCTAAAGAGCTAAACCGAATAGATCATATTGTTGGTGAGCTATTATTGCTAGCGAAACCGCAAAAAATTTATTTTTCTAAAAATGACCTGTCAATAATAGTGTCAGATATTGTGTCTTTACTTGAACCTCAAGCAAATATGAATAACGTTTCTATTCATTTTGAAGCAAAACAAGCAGTGATTATTGACTGTGAAGAAAACTTACTAAAACAGTTATTTATTAACATTATTAAAAATGCAATAGAGGCATATAGCGAAAAAGGAACTGTATGGGTGGAAATAACTAAAGTTAGTTCAGAGAGCGTATTAGTTACGGTAGTGGATAAAGGCTCAGGAATTTCTGAAGAATTCTTAACGAGACTTGGTGAACCTTTTTATTCTTCTAAAGAAAAAGGGACTGGACTAGGTCTAACTGTTAGTCATAAAATTGTTGAACGACACAATGGGACTATTCGTTACTCTAGTCAAGAGAGAACGGGAACGAAAGTCGAAATAGAGTTGCCAGTGAAAAATTCAATAAAATAGGAATAAAAGGGGCTGTTAATGAACAGTCCCTTTTATTTGATGTCAGCTCCGAGCGCCAGCTGCTCCTGCGGTTACTCGTCGCAAAATTGCGGTGAAGTAGCTCAAAGAAGTGTTTGGCTCGAGGTCAAATAACCCGCCAGATAAAAAAGTGGAAAAGCGCACTCCTAGCTCCTGCGGTTACTCGTCGCAAGGCTAGCAAGATGATTATTCAAGAAGTTGCTTGTCAGAACATTTGCTTGTCAAAGCACAGCGGGCGCTCTGCGCTTTTCTAACTATTTGGTTTCATCAGGTTTTTGACCAATATAAAAATCTGGGTCATCATGAAGATTATTTGTATTTTCCCTCGTGATTTCGCCGTCTCTTACCTCTACTTTTGATCGTACGTCATCATTACCAAGGGCAGCAGCATCAGAGTTTTGCACTTTATTTATCTTGTTTTTGTTTTTAGCCACAACCTCACCTCCAGACAAAGTTAATGTTTCCTTTTTGGAGACATTTATCCAACTCAACAAAAGGGAAGTTGATCGTATTGACAAAATCAAGATTTTAATAAATTTAGAATGACTTCATTGGTTAGGTTTGGAACTATTTCAAATGAGTAAGATAGGTCTACTCGCTCATATTGTTTATGGGCATCAAAGCCGTATGGACCGATATTTATAACGGGTACATTTATGTCACGAATATCTTGATAGTTCACAAAAAGTTTCGAACCCCAGCATGGAGTGTTATTTGAGACTGCACTTATCCCCTCCTCATCATCACTTAAGGCGACAAAGCTCATATCGGAAATGTATGGGAAAAAGTTTCTTGTTACTATTGGATTTGGATAATTAGGTTGAACTTTGCTAACAGCTAAATCCAATGAAGAAATTAAGTTTCTCTCTAACTGATCCTTTCCTGAAACCTCAATTCTTGGTGAGTATAAAGATGAATAGAAAACAATAATTGCAGGTGTTCTATCACTCATCCATTTCCAAGCTTCTTCAACAATTTTGGCGGAAAACATTCTTGTATCTAACTCATTGTCTTGAAGAAGTTGCTGTTTAATTTCAGCCATATGGGCGGCATACGCATCGCCATGTTCTGCCATTAACAATTGATCCATCTCTTCGTAGGTCATTACTCGTACTTGCCAAGGTATGTCAATGTATGGTTGATTACTCATCTTACTAAATAATTGATACCGTTCTTTGAAGGTTGCAAGAGCTCTGTCAAACGCAATTTCAGCGTGGCACTTCAACTTATCGAGTACTTCCTTTGGCGACCAAGAGTGGATGAAAAAATTAAAATATACATAGGCGGCCAGGGCTGTTTGTACAGTATAGGATGGTTTTAAATCCATTAGTTTTAACGATACTGGTGGAACAGTCGTTTCTCCAAACGCTTCGTTACAAAGTTCAGGATTATAGCTAATTTCCCTTGTCAGTTCTGCAGCTATATAATTAGGGTCTAACCCTTCAAAGCAAGAGCCTACATGTGTCTCAGCACCTGTAATGAAAAAGGATGGTAGAAGTTTACCAACGGTTCCTTTATAAATATACCGATTAGGATCTCCTTCGTAACGTGGAGAGACGAAGTCTGAATTGATTGCGCCAGCATATTCAAATTGATGAGCTTCTTTTAACTCTTTTAATAATGGCAAAGCAGATAAGATCCCGTGAGAACTATCTTCTTCATCACACTCGATAACAACGACTAAATTACCTTCAAGCTCGTCGGGATGTTCTGAATAGTACTTTAATAAATAGAGGTGACTTGCTACCCCACTCTTCATGTCTAGAACACCGCGGCCAAACATATAATCATTAGAATGTAGATGATTTTCTACAATTTTAGGAAGTTGTTCTTCTTTTAATGCTTCTAGTAATTCCTCAGGGTAACATGCTTTGTTTTTTAGATGATTAAAATCTTCAATTCCAACAGTGTCCAAATGCCCCATTAAAATGACTGTTTTATTACTTTGCTTTTTCGTTCCTTTTACAAAAGCAATGACATTATACCTTTCACGATCGTCATTCGTTGTTTGTTGTTTCATAACAGCTTCAGGGTTTTGTCGGAAATATGGATATGAGGAGATTAAAGTGTAGATCGCTTGGCTAATTTCTTTTTCGCCTTCTGTATTAACAATGCTTTCAATATTTACTAGTTGGTTTGTTAAAAAGTAGATTTCTTCACGGCAATTTAGCATCTTTTTACCCCTTTACTTAAAAATAGGTTTTGGCTCTATTATAAACGAAGTGAAGATAGCTTAATATATTATCCTAATGTGATTTTAGAGAAATTATTTTGTTTTGTAATTAAAACACCGTTATGAAGAACCTCTCCGGTTCCTAGTATAAATTTTGCGTTTGTGTAAGCTTTCATTGAACTCCTCCTAAATAATAATTCGTATACCTAAATAAATCATAAAGTAGATTTGAGTAATTGTAAAATTCTTTATTATTGAAATATTTCTGTGAAAAAGTGTGTAAAATTGTGTAAAATAGGGTAAAATGGAAGAATAGAGGAACTTCATGAAAGGAGAGGAGTTTAGATGATTAAGTGGTATAAAGAATCTAATAACAAATTACTATTAATCATTCTGTTCAGTGCTTTTATTGGTATTGCTTTATATGCAGGAACAGTTACAGCGATCAAGGCGACTGATACCGGGGAATTTTGTTCAAGTTGCCATGTTATGGACACAGTGTATGAATCTTTTAGTAGATCGCCGCATGGTAAGTTGGACTGTAATGATTGTCATGCGCCAACGGATAACATTGTTAACAAAATGGTGTTTAAGGCAAAGGCTGGGATGGGGCATATTTATATGAATACATTAGGGGCCAGTAAAATTCCTGATGTACTTCATGCAACAGAATCCTCAGTTGAAGTAGTTAATCAAAATTGCATTTCTTGTCATCAGTATACACTTGAAAACGTTGCTCACGACTCAAAAGGGACATGTATCGGCTGTCACCGTCAAGTTCCCCATGGCTTAGGAATTTTTAAATCTCCTGACTGGCATTTAAAACTGAATATTGATGCAGCCAAATAGAAGGAAGGGTGAATAGGATGAAAAAAATTAATCAAGTATGTAAACTTTTGATAATCGGTTTTGTGTTAATTATGCTTGCTGCATGTTTAGGTCGGGAAGAGTTAACGATTAATGATCCTGATCCTTTAACAAATCTTTCTCCTGATGAGTACTTAAACTCTGCATTTAAAGATGCATTTCCAATCCATTATGAAAGCTACTTAAGAAATATGGGGAATGGAGCCCCACCTGTTTCTAAATTTATACCTGAATACGAGCCTTATTTGCCGATCTTGTTCGCAGGTTTTCCGTTTGAACAAGAATACAATACGACAAGGGGACATACCTATGCGGTTGAGGACGTCTTAAATATAGCGAGAATATCCGATCGATCGATAGGCTCATGTATGACTTGTAAAAGTACAATTGTGACACCACTACTTAAGGAGTTAGGAGACGATTATTGGGCTGCGAATTTCAGAGGTGAGTTATTACCTTTATTAGAAGAGATGGCAGCTGTTGGTGGTTTAGAAGAGTTGGGAGAGTTTGGCCATGTTTCGATTGGGTGTTCGGATTGCCATAACCCTGTCACAATGGAATTGAGAATTACCCGCCCTTCATTAACGAATGCATTAGGTCGCCAAGGGATTGAAATAAATGAAGCAACAAGGAATGAAATGCGTACGTATGTCTGTGCTCAATGCCATGTTGAATATTATTTTGAACCTGAACTGAAAAAAGTTACTTTTCCTTGGGATTATGGAACGAAACCTGAAGAGATGTTTGAATATTTTCAAACGACAGCTATCGAACAAGGCTTTGAGTACGACTACATTCATGCCGTATCAGGAGCGCCCATCCTAAAGGCGCAACATCCAGAGTATGAGTTATGGAGTTATGGCTCACATGGGAGAGCGGATGTTTCTTGTTCAGATTGTCATATGCCGTTTGAAAGAAGAGATGATCGCCGAAAAATCTCATCTCATTATTGGGTATCGCCTCTAGAAACTATCGAACAATCATGTCGAACTTGTCATTCTGATAAAACAGAACGATACATTGTTCAAAGGGTCGGAGAAATTCAACAACGTCATTTAGATGCAGTTCACGATGCTCAAGATCTTACTGTTGAAGCACACTACTTTGTAAATAGAATGATTACAGCAGGAGTTGCTCAAGACCAGATTTCACAAGCTCAGGCATTCGTTCGTGAAAGTCAATGGTATACGGATATTATTGCTGCAGAAAACTCAGACGGGTTTCATAACCCACAAGGTAGTATGGACACATTACGAATGGCATCAGATGCGGCAAATAATGCCATCAAACTAGCAACAGAAGAATTGTTAAAGGTAAATGTCGATCTTGAGGAGCTACGCTCAGAAATTATTAAGGTGAAGCAAGCTGTATATAATGAAGAAGATCCATTCCTTAAGCATACTCACGCTACAAATAGTTTCTTCCCAGCTCAAAAATAATAGAAAGTAAAGCATAAAACAACGAACCATTCTTGTTTTATGCTTTTTTTCTTATCTAATGTCATAATCTTGTATTTCTCAAAAAACGTTGAAACGGCTAGCGTTTAAAAGTAGAATATAATATGTGTTTAGTTAGGGACAAACAATGCGATTGGGGAGTTCATAATTTAGCTTTCCAATGCTTAAAAATGTTAGGAGAATTATTAATGCGGATGATTAGCATTTTAGAGTACGATCGAAAATCAATGCAGCTTGCAGAACCGATTGTAGATTATCGGAAGCGAGTTTTATTAGCAAGCGGTTCAACCATCCATCCGAAATATATGGAGAAATTAATACAAATCGGCATTAGATATATAATTATCGAAGACGCAAAGTCAGTAGGTATTACTTTAGACGAGATGATTGATATGCCAACTTGGATTGATGCGATAACAAGTGTTGAAACTGCGTTTGAACGAGTGAAAAAGCAGCAAGAACTTGTTATTTCTGAATTGCAGGAAACCGTGAAAAAACTCATTAATGAAGTTTTACAAAGAAAAGCGATTTTTCTTATCCCAACGTCCACCATTGATCAGAAATTATCACTTTATGCCCATGCCGTTAATGTTACGCTTATTGCTCTTCAAATAGGGAGGAAGTTAAATTTAAATCAGTTGCAGCTAAATTCACTCGGACTAGGCTGCCTTCTTCATGATATCGGTAAGTTATTAACGAATAACCATACTCTTCATCCGGAAAAGGGCTACCAATTATTAAAGTCAAATCGTGAAATATCATTATTAACTTCCCACATTGCCTATCAGCATCATGAGGCCTTTGATGGTTCTGGTTTTCCAAGGGGATTGAAGGGCAAAGATATTCTTGAATTTGCACAAATTTGTAGTGTTGCTAACGATTATGAAAATATGATTTCTCAAGAGGGAGTCCAGCCACATGAAGCTATCGAGAGAATTATGGCCTTATCAGAAAAGAAATATAGCCACGCAGTAGTACTTAGTTTTACTAATGGTATTATTAGTTACCCACCTGGAACTCATATTCGTTTAAATAATGGCTTGTTTGGAATTGTTACTAGAATTGATAGTCATTTGCACCGGCCAATTGTAAAGGTAGAAGGTATTAGTGAAGAAGTCGATTTAAGCGAACAATCAACATTATTAATTGAAAAAGTATACAATGACGACTTAGGTTGAGGATAATATTTTTTGTGCGTCTTTATGTCCAATTCAAATGACATCAAAACAACCTTCTATTAGATGTCGCTGGATTCCCTTGAACAAGCCTCTAAAATTCGTTAGAGTTTTACAGCGAAGAGAAAGGGAAGCCAGCGACGCTTCATTTTTAAATATTTTCCCTTTTAATATAGAGAAAAGACGAATAAAATGAATAGGTGTAATAATTCTTTCCTAAGGAAAAAATAATAAATAAATTCATCATTTTAGATTAAATTAACGAGGGTAGTGATATAAAATGAAATATTTTAAACCAGATTTTGAGTTTGATCATTTTACTGATTTAACTTTTGAGCTCTTGAAAACACATAATATTCATACGATTTTTTCTGATTTAGATAGCACCTTAGCTGCACATAATCAACTCGGTGATGATCAATTTACAAAGTGGCATGAGACCCTAGAGGCAAATGGGATTAAATTAGTTGTAGTTTCGAACAATAGTCAAGGTCGAGTAGATCGCTTTACAAAACCTTATCATATTTTAGGTTATGGAAGATGCAATAAACCGTTAATTGGCACGATCCGAAAAATTATGGCTGAAATTAATGTTAAAAGTTCTGAAAGTCTGTTTTTAGGGGATCAGTTGTTTACAGATGTTTTATGTGGAAAACGACTAAATATGAAAACAGTACTTGTTAAACCATTGGGAGAAGAACATGAACCGTTGAGGGTACGTTGGAAAAGAGGCTTGGAGGCAAGCATAAAAAAGCGTTGGTAAGAACATACTACAGAATAACTGTTTTGTAATAATGCTTTTCCAAAGAAAGCATTAAATAAAAAATTGTTAGGATGTTGAGAAATGATTTACATATACAATTGTTACGGAGGTACTCATTCCTCTGCAATGGCAGCAGCGTATCATTTGAAGAAATTGCCTCAAAAACGTATCCCGACAAAAGAAGAAATTTTAAATATTGATATTTTCAATAAACTTACAACAAAAGATATGGGCAGAATGATTTATCATGGCAATGATGAGGATGGAAATAAAGTTTATACAGTAGGGAGAGGAAGTTCTAAAGCATTAGTGCCTGCTTTGAAAGAGCTTCTTCTTCTTGTAAACGATGGTCAACAAAATACAGACAAGGTTATATTATCTAATGCTTCACCAACAGTTCCTATAGCAATGACATTTGGTGGGTTATTTTCAAGAAGGCTTCACATTGATTTTATTGGTGTTCCACTTTTAATTAAAGGAGCACAGCAAACATATCACAATATCATTGCTTTAGTAGAGAAAACAAAATCAACGGCGAGATCGACCGTCAAACAAGTAGAAGTATTAGATAATAAAAACCTAGAAGTAAACAAATTATTTTAAAATTGTTTAATTTTATTAAATAGTATCAACGATAAAATGAAAAAGAGAAGTTCAAGCGAACTTCTCTTTTTCATTTGAGCATTAATTATTTATTTTATTTTCGCAATTGCATAAATTCATCCAGTTGTGACGAAACAATCGGAGTTTCTGTAACGATACGCTCTCTAATTTCAGCTAATACCGCTGTTTGCTTCTCGTTTAAAGATGTTAAATCCCATTTTTTATGAAGCACACCATAAAGCTCACAATCCCTTAGTTTTAAAAATAACGGAATGTCCCGGAGTAACTGTAAATTTATAGCATGTTCTTTTAAATACCCTTTCATAAACGCAGGTAAAAATCTGCTGTTCATAAATTCTTCTTTATCTGAAATACAGGTATTAAACCATACAGAATAATAAATCGGGATCGCTATATCAGCAATAATATGGTGGTAAGAGCAATCATCAAAATCAAAAATAGTGATATTTGTTCCATCAAAAAAGAAATTCCCTGAATGAATGTCTGAATGAATGAGCCGATAACGATCTTTAGCCTTCGGTAATTTCAAAATACTCGTTAGAACTTTTTCAACCTTCTCTTGAATGATGTCATCATTAGGAATAAAAGGGCCAAATTGAACCTGAAATTCTTCAATTGCATCCGGCCTTTTTATAATACCATCCTCTTCAACATATTCAATTGTTAAACGGTGTAATCTTCCAATCGCACTTCCCCATGCATAGAATAACGTTTCATCAAAGCTCGGTTCATTTACCTTTACTTCAATTCCTTTTGCTTTTTCAAAAAGGCTTGCAAAAAAGAATGTTCCTTCAATCTCAATAGCTTCTACTAAGTGTCCATTGAGAGATATAAATGGACAGCAAACAGGGGCATCGTTAAGTTGTAGGTATTGCAGCCATGCTAATTCAGCTTCTACTTGTTGTTTCGATCGATGGCTACTGTGAGTAAACCTTAAGATGAAATCCTGACCATCTCTAGCTCTCTTCCCTGAAAAAACATAGTTCTCAAAACTACCTAGCTTCTTTAAAGTCGAGTAGTCAAGATTGAATAACTGTGTTGCTTGTTGAATGACTTCATCTTTAAATAATAGTTCGACTTCACGTTCCAATAAAATCTCCTACCTCTCAGTAGATTTGTTTTATGGAAATTTTACCATTATTTATAGCTGTTGTAACTTTATAAAAATGTCGAAAACTCTTTTACAAGTTTTATACAAGCCCCACGTAAAAATGGAATAAGACGTTGTACTAAAGGAGGGGGCAAATGAACATAGTTGATCAGTCGATTTATGACATTAAATTAGAGGATGGAGATGAATTAGGAAGGGAAATACTTGATATCGTTACTGAGGAAAAAAAGCAAAATAGAAAATACCAAATTATTGTTCATCAAATTGTACAAATCGATATTCGCTCCTATACTGTCATTATAAACTTAGTAGAAAAGTAAGAAGGTTTGTATTTATACAATAAAGAGGTTGCAATGAAATGCAACCTCTTTATTGTATGTATAAATGTTTGAGCATTAACCTGTCGCTAAATCTCCTCTAAAACTCATTAAAGATTTACTGCGAAGAGAAGGGAATTCAGCGACTTTTAAAGTCGTTCGATTGTATTATTCATTACTAGCCTCAACGATTATTGCAGGCGAATTTAGCTCAAATGGCTCACCTTTAAAAGATCCAAACAAGTTTATGTTCTTAAAACCGACACTAGCTAAAAGATCTACTAGCTGCTGACTAGTAATCGGCAGTAAAGAAACTTCATTTTCTAGTATTTCTTCACCGACTGAAAGTACACCTTTAAAAATAATTCCCTGATCTTTGTGGAGATATGAACGACGAAAACTGACCTGCTCTTTTTCGCGATTAATATAAGGTAGTTCAGTTATTCCTTCTTTTAGGACGCGATCATAGTTGACAATTTGAATGAAAAGTTTCCCATCATGACATAAAAGGTTATGGATATCGGACAGAGCCTTTGTTACAGCATTTATATTATTTAAGTGAACAAGGGAGTTTCCTAAGCAAATGATTGTAGAAAATTGCTTGTCCCTAATTTCCTCAAGTTGTTCCATGGCTAACGGGACAGCTGAGATACAAACGTCATCTTTAGTTGCTTTTTCCTCAATTGCCTTAATCATGTTTTCGTCTAGATCTGTTGCAGTAACCGAGAAGCCTAACTTAGCTAAAGCTAGAGCGTGATTTCCAGTTCCAGCAGCCAAATCGAGAATTTCACCTTCTGTTAGTCTCTCTTTAATAAAGGTAACTGATTGAATATTTAAAGGGAAGAGAATGTCGTAATACTTGCTTAACTGTTTGTAGAACTCCATTTGATCAGCCTCATTTTTGTTGGAATATGTAGTAAGTATATCACAAGTGGCCGTTTTTTTTAGTGCTCTCAGTTTCCGGTGGTATTTCCTTGTCTTTTTCAAGTGTCTAGAGGAATTATAATAGTAATACTTTACATAATGCCAATTCTTCCAAAAATGAAACCAACCAGTTTTAAAATTCTTCCATAAATGTAACCACCAAGTCTTGAAATTTTTCCAATACAAAACGGTAGTTGTCTTCCAGTGCTGCGGTATTTTTATTCTTGGAACGTTCATAGTAAATCCCCCATATAAAAAATTAGCGTTTTAATTGGACATAGTAATCGAGGCAAAGTGCGCTTAATAATATATATGTATGAAAATCGAAATTATCAATCTAAAAAAAAATTAGGCAAATAATAGAAATTATTTGTAGCATTTGTGAAGTCTATTGAAAGGTTGCTAGATCAGTAGTAAAGTAAAGACATAAGAAAAGTGAAAAAATCACTTTTTTAAGTTTCAGAAAAAGAGAAGCAATATCGGAGTTAAAATTTTTTACACATCATTGTGAATGATTTCACAAAAAAGATTTGAGGGGGAACTCTAATGATATTTGAAATTAGTAATTCAGCTGTTGATTTCTACAAAAGTGAGTTTGTATTAGGGGAAAATGAGGCAATTCGTTTATTCGTACGCGGTGCAGAAGGATTTTTTCTTGGTGTAGAAAAAGATCGACTAGAAAATGAGTCTTTTATTATTGAGAAGAACGGTGTTAAATTCTTTATTACTGAAAATGACCAATGGCATTTTGAAGGTAAAAAACTAGATTTTGATCAAAAGTCAGAAATGATGATCCTTTCCTAAAGATAAAATAGAGGCTGTCCCATGAGCAAAGTATCAATCACCTAAGCTACTTTATCTAGATTGTAAACATACACGTCTATTTAAAGTAGCTCAGCTAGGTGCATTGATACTTATGGGGCAGCCTCTTCTTTTTAAACATGGGCGAATATGATTAAAAAAACTACATTTTTATAATAACCTTGGTCTAATCCCCCAAATTTCTGAAGCGTATTCTTGAATGGTGCGATCACTTGAAAATTTTCCAGAATGAGCAATGTTAGTAATCGACATTGCCAGCCATTTATGTTGGTCGCGGTATGTTTGATCAACAAGTTCATGGGCTTCAGCGTATGAATCGAAATCTTTCAATACAAAGTACTCGTCATTATTAGAAAGAATGGAATAATAAATATCTCTAAATTCACTTTCTCCCCCAGGAAAGCGGTCGCTAATCAGATCATCGAGCACGTGTTTTACTCTGTAGTCATTGTTATAAATATCCCGAGCACGATAAGAACCATCTGTATATAGTTGCGTAACCTCATTTGCAGTTAACCCAAACATAAAGATGTTGTCATTGCCCACAAATTCTTTTATTTCAATATTTGCCCCATCGAGTGTTCCTAATGTCAAAGCGCCATTCATCATAAACTTCATATTTCCAGTACCAGAAGCTTCTTTACCAGCTGTAGAGATTTGTTCACTTACGTCAGCTGCTGGTATAATTTTCTCGGCTAGTGAGACACTGTAATTTTCTAGAAATACAACTTTTAGTTTATCCCGGATACGTAGGTCATTATTTACGACAGTAGCCACTGAATTAATTAACTTAATAATTTTTTTGGCGAAATAATAACCAGGAGCTGCTTTCCCACCAAAAATAAAGGTTCGTGGTGTAATATTTATGTTAGGGTTCTCTTTAAGCACTTGATACAAATGAATAATGTGGAATACATTTAATAACTGTCGCTTGTAGGCATGGAGTCGTTTAACTTGAATATCAAAAATCGAATCTACGTCGATCGTAATGCCATTTTTTTCTTTTATTAGTTTTGCGAGCTGCTCTTTATTGTTCCGTTTTACAAGGGCTACTCTTTCTTGAAATGCTCTATCTTTTGTATATTTTATTAAACTAGTAAGCTCTTTTGGGTGCGATATCCATCTAGTGCCTATGGCATCATTTATTAAATTTACTAGCTGGGGATTTGCGTTAAGTAGCCAGCGCCGATGTGTAATGCCGTTCGTCTTGTTATTAAACTTTTCTGGATATAGGCTATAAAAGTCTTTCATTTCTTTCTTCTTTAAAATTTCGGTATGAAGTTTAGCTACGCCATTAACTGAATAAGATGCAACGATTGCTAAATGGGCCATACGAATTTCATCGTTTCCAATGATGGCAAGCTTTGAGATCTTATCCCACTCATACGGATATTGGTTCCACAGTTCACGACAATAGCGTTCGTTAATCTCTTCAATAATCATGAATATCCGTGGCAACAATTCCTTTACCATTGCCGTTGGCCACTTTTCTAATGCTTCGCTCAATGTCGTATGGTTTGTAAAAGAAACTGTCTTTTGTGTAATTTGCCAAGCGTCATCCCAACTTAATCCCTCTTCATCGATTAATAGCCTCATTAACTCAGGGATGATTAGAACAGGGTGTGTATCGTTAATATGAATGGCGATTTTCTCAGGTAATTCGGTTAAATTTTCGCTGTACTTTCTTTTAAATTTTTTAATAATACTTTGCATACCAGCGGACACAAGGAAATACTGCTGCTTCAATCGTAATACTTTCCCTTCAACAGTTGAGTCGTCTGGATAAAGGAAACCCGAAATATCTTCTATGGAGCGTTTGTATTGCAAGAAATTATAGTAATCATTTCCATTTGATGAAAAAAAGTTAAAATCATCCTTACAAGATTCCGCACTCCACAGTCTAAGCGTATTGACAGTAGAGTTTTGGTACCCGACAACTGGTACGTCATAAGGAACGGCCAACACGGTGTCGTAATTTTTATGATGGAAGACAAGTCTATCATCCTCTTTTTTCATCTCAATAAAACCACCAAAACGGACTTCTATGGCACGATCCGCACGGCGTACTTCCCACACATAGTCTTCTCCAAGCCAGTAATCAGGTAATTCTGCTTGATAACCGTTAATAATTTTTTGCTCAAATAGTCCGTATTTGTAGCGAATACCACAGCCATGTCCAGGTAAATTTAACGATGCTAAGGAGTCTAAAAAACAAGCAGCAAGTCTTCCAAGACCACCATTTCCAAGTCCTGCATCGTGCTCTTCGTCAAAAATTTCTTCTAATTGAAAACCAAGCTCTTCTAAACCCTGTTTTACATTCGAAAATACCCCTGAATTTTCGATATTTGTCTGTAAAAGTCTGCCCATTAAAAATTCCATCGAAAAATAGTAGACTTGCTTTTCCTTATTTTCATGATAATAGGCGTTGGTTTCAATCCAATTTTTTGAAACTTGCTCTCTTATTAATTGCCCAAGTGTTTTATAAACGTCATTTGTAGTTGCATCATCAATTGCTATTCCAAGCTTATTTTCTAGCCTGTTTGAAAAAGTGATTTTAAAATCTTCTTTTGAATAAAACATAATTCCACTCCTCTTAAAAAAATTCTTGGGGTAGCACAGGGTAAAAAGTGCTCCATAATTAATTATGTTTTAATTTCTAAAACAGAAGTAGCCGGTATGAAAAAATATAAAATTTACTTAGAATGAAAGCCCCTATATGCTTTCTATTATCCTAGAATGAAAATATTAGGCGACTACCAACTCTGCGCTTTAGTCGAGTTTTGGGATAGAAAGCCTTTCTCAAAGAGCTGCCTGATAAGAAAACACACAAAAAATGTCGATATTTTAAAAAAAGACATAAAATATCTCTTTTAAATCGTGTTAATAAGTGTTATATTTATCCTGAATAAGTTAAGTGCTTGCAACACAATAGTGACGCTGAATTACATAAATATAAATCAATCTATCGAAGAGGTCTGACGTCATACGTTGTGAAAAATTTTTGTTTTGTGTTTAAGAAATAAGCAAAATGGAAAATGTAAGCGTGATACTTATACAACAAATTTAATAAAAAATTTAAGGGGGCAATAACAGAATGAAGAAAAAATTTCCTATTTTAATGTCGCTAGCATTAGCAGCAGGAACACTATTATCAGCTTGTGGACAAGGTGCAGATCCAGCTCCAGCTGAACCAACACCTACACCAGGTGGTGGAGATGCTCCTCCAACTGAAGAGACAACTGAGTTTTCTGTAAAGATGGTTACAGATGTTGGTGGGGTTGATGATAAATCCTTTAACCAATCAGCTTGGGAAGGTTTACAAGCATTTAAAGCGGATTTCGGTGCTGAAGCAGATTACTTACAATCAGCTACTGCTGCGGATTACCAACCAAACTTAAACAGATTAGTTCGTGAAGGAAATGATTTAGTTTTAGCGATTGGTTTCTTAATGGGAGACGATATTAAAGCGGTAGCAGAGCAACAACCAGATGCGAAACTTGGAATTGTTGACATGGTTGTAACTGATGACGCAGGTAACCTAATCGAAAATATTGCTCATATCACATTTAAAGAACATGAAGGATCTTTCTTAGTAGGTGTTGCAGCTGCAATGCAAACAAAGACTAATAAAGTAGGGTTCCTTGGTGGCGTTGAATTTGATTTAATTAAGAAATTCGAAAACGGGTTTAAAGCGGGAGTTCATTCAGTTAACCCTGATATCGAAGTTGTTGTACAATACGCTCAAAGCTTTAACGATGCAAATATTGGTCGTCAAATTGCCGATGCTATGTATGATGGTGGTGCGGATGTAATTTATCACGCAGCAGGTGGAACTGGTATTGGTTTATTCACAGAAGCTAAAAACCGTAAAAGAGAAGGCGAAGACGTTTGGGCAATTGGTGTTGATAAAGACCAACACGAAGAAGGTTTACCAGAGAACATTATGTTAACTTCTATGGTTAAACGTGTAGACAAAGCAGTATACCAAGTTTCTGAGCAAACAATGAACGGGGATTTCCCAGGTGGGCAAATTGTTGAGTTCGGTTTAGCTGACGAAGGTGTTGGTATTGCACCAACTACTGAAAATTTATCAGCTGAAATCTTAGCTGCAATTGAAGAATTCAAAGCAAAAATCTTAAATGGTGAAATTAACGTTCCAAAAACTGATGATGAATTTGCTGATTTTAAAAAATAAAAGATAATTTTAACAAAGGCTAGTTTTTCATGCTAGCCTTTGTTACACATTAAAGCCGCTAAAATCCGATTAACATTGATTTTTATAGGTTTTTTATCCTAGTATAAGAACATAAAACAGGTACATAGTATCTATGCAATCTAAAAAGCGAAGCAGTTTACGTTAGGAGTGTTACCGTTGATTAACGTGATTGAGATGAATAATATCCGGAAGGAGTTTCCGGGAATTGTTGCTAATGATAATATTACACTCCAGTTGAGGCAAGGAGAAATCCATGCTTTGTTAGGAGAAAACGGAGCCGGTAAGTCTACGTTAATGAATATTTTATTCGGACTTTATCAACCAGACAAAGGTGAAATAAAAGTTCGTGGTGAAAAGGTTAGTATTACAGACCCAAACGTAGCAAACCGTTTAGGAATTGGAATGGTTCATCAGCATTTTATGCTTGTTGAGAATTTCACAGTTGCTGAAAATATTATTTTAGGTAGTGAGCCCACAAAAAGTGGGAAAATTGATATTAAAAAAGCCGAAAAAGATGTTAAAGAGTTATCAGAAAAATATGGTTTAAAAATAGACCCAAGAGCAAAGATCGAAGATATCTCAGTTGGGATGCAACAACGTGTTGAAATTATTAAAACTTTATACCGTGGTGCGGAGATTTTAATTTTTGATGAACCAACAGCAGCTCTTACACCACAAGAGATTAATGAACTTATTCAAATTATGAAAGCATTAGTTAAAGAAGGAAAATCAATAATTTTGATTACACATAAATTAAAAGAAATTATGTCTGTATGTGATCGCTGTACCGTTATTCGCCGCGGTAAAGGAATTGGGACAGTTGAAGTGAAGGAATCTAATCCAGATTCTCTTGCAGCGATGATGGTTGGGCGTGAAGTTAACTTCACAATTGAGCGTGAGAAAGCTGAGCCAAAAAACGATGTACTTTCCGTTAAAGATTTAGTTGTTACAGATGCTCGGAAAATCCCAGTAGTTAATGGGTTAAACTTAGAAGTAAGAGCTGGCGAAATTTTAGGGATTGCTGGTGTCGATGGAAATGGTCAATCAGAGTTAATAGAGGCAATTACTGGTTTACGAAAAATCGACAGTGGGACGATTACATTAAATGGCAACGATTTGACAAAGCTTAAAACGAGAAAAATTACCGAAGCCGGTATTGCTCATATCCCTCAAGATCGCCACAAGCATGGACTTGTTCTTGATTTTTCTGTGGCAGAAAATATCGTTTTACAAACGTATTATCAACAACCATATTCAAAACGAAAAATTTTGGATTTTGATGCAATTTTCGAAAAATCACGTCAACTTATCGAAGAATATGATGTTCGTACGCCAAGTGCGCAAACACTAGCAAGAGCTTTATCAGGTGGAAATCAACAAAAAGCAATTATAGCTAGAGAAGTTGATCGTTCACCAGAACTATTAATAGCTGCACAGCCAACGCGTGGGTTAGATGTTGGGGCAATTGAATTTATTCACCGAAAGTTAATCGAAGAAAGAGATAAAGGTCGAGCAGTTTTACTAGTATCTTTAGAGCTAGACGAAGTTCTTAATATTAGTGACAGAATTGCTGTTATTTATGAAGGGAAAATAGTTGCCATTGTTGATCCAAGTGAGACTGACGAGAAAGAACTAGGTCTACTTATGGCTGGTGGTACGAGCAAGAGAGTAGGTGTAAGCCAATGATTCATAAATGGTTAAATAGAGGTAAGGTTACAAATATACTCATACCGTTAATTGCTGTCTTTTTAGGTATTTTGGCTGGAGCAATCATCATGTTATTTACTGGTCAAAATCCAATTGTTGGGTATGGGGCACTTATTTCAGGGGTTTTTGGTGACATTTATTATATCGGTGAAATGCTGCGAATGATGACACCTTTAATCTTAGCTGGGCTAGCTGTAGCCTTTGCTTTTCGTACAGGATTATTTAACATTGGGGTAGAGGGACAGTTAATCGTTGGCTGGCTTGCTAGTGTAACTGTCGGTATTTTAGTGGATGCACCAATGATTATTCATCTTCCATTGGCAATCCTTGCTGGTGCATTAGCTGGTGCCTTATGGGGATTTATTCCTGGTATTTTAAAAGCAAGATTTTATGTACATGAAGTTATCGTAACAATCATGCTAAATTATGTAGCATTACACATCGCCAACTATCTCATTCGTTCATATTTATTAGCTCCAGGTGAGCGTACGGAACGAATTTCAGCAACGGCGTCTCTTGCTTCGCCATTTTTACAAGCATTAACTGATTCTTCAAGGCTCCATTATGGCTTTTTAATTGCAATATTAGGTTGTTTTATTTTATGGTTTGTGCTTTGGAAAACAACGTTAGGATTTGAATTGCGAGCTGTTGGTTATAATAAGCACGCTTCAGATTACGCTGGTATGAATGTAAACCGCAATATTGTACTTGCAATGGTTATCTCAGGAAGCTTTGCTGGTGTTGCAGGAGCTATGGAAGGTTTAGGTACATACGGATATATGTCAATCCTAGCTGGATTTACTGGTACAGGGTTTGACGGTATCGCAGTCGCACTATTAGGGGCTAACACTTCGATTGGTGTTGTATTAGCAGCTACGTTATTTGCTGCCCTAAAAGTAGGAGCACCGAATATGCAATCTCTTGCTGGTGTCCCACCTGAACTTGTTGAAATTGTTATTGCGTTAATTATATTCTTTGTAGCGTCGAGTTACTTAATTCGATTAGTTATTAATCGTCTCCAAAAGGAGGGCAAATAAATGGATATCATGCAAATACTTGCCCTAGTTATACCTGCAGCTATTTTCTCGGCAACGCCGTTAATACTAACAGCGCTCGGAGGCCTTTTCAGTGAAAGATCTGGTGTCGTTAATATTGGATTAGAAGGCTTAATGGTCATAGGTGCATTTACTGGGATTCTTTCAACGTTATACTTTGAAGGTTTAGGTTTAGGTGGAATTTCTCCATGGTTAGGTCTATTAGTAGCAATTCTTGCAGGAGCAATCTTTTCGTTGTTTCATGCGGTTGCTTCAATTACGCTAAAAGCTGACCAAATCGTAAGTGGTGTAGCCTTAAACTTTTTAGCAATTGGTTTATCGGTATTTTTAGTAAAAACTATTTTCCAAAAGGGTCAAACAGATTATGTTCAAGTTCCTTTTGTTCGTTTTAATGTACCAGTTTTAGGTGACATTCCGGTAATTGGACCAATGTTCTTTCAAAAAGCCTATATGACTTCGTATTTAACGATATTGGTAGCATTAATCGTCTGGTATGTTATCTTTTATACACCGTTTGGACTTCGCCTTCGTTCTGTAGGGGAGCATCCAATGGCTGCTGACACAATGGGGATTAAGGTTAACCGTATGAGGTATATTGCGGTTATGCTTAGTGGAGCATTCGCTGGAGCAGGTGGGGCTATATTCGCTATTACTACATCACAAAACTTTGCTGGTAATACGATTGCAGGTCAAGGATTTATGGCGTTAGCTGCCTTAATCTTTGGTAAGTGGCATCCACTTGGAGCACTTGGTGCAGCACTTTTCTTTGGATTAGCACAGTCGTTAAGTATCACAGGACAACAAATTCCATTTCTTCAAAATGTACCACAAGTTTACTTACTAATTGCCCCATACGTATTAACGATCCTTGCTTTAGCAGGGTTTGTAGGTAAAGCCGAAGCTCCAAAGGCAATCGGAAAACCGTATGAAAAGGGTAGTCGCTAGAAAACCGCCATCGGCGGTTTTTTTGTCGATTTATTTCCTAATAGTAACAAGTACTATTGAAATCTAACAAGAAAAAGTGATAATAGGTATATTTTCTTATGTTAATTTCGGGTAAAAAGAGTAAAATAAGTTATAAGTTATTAAATTGATACTTTAGTCCTCGGTTTTACTGTGAGGTATTGTATATAGCTAGATGTTGTCTTAAATTTATAGGCTGAGAGGGGGAGTTTCTATGTCTGAAGAATTAAAGCCTCTTTATGACAAAGAGGTAAAATGTCCTATTTGTGCCAATTCATATTCAACAAAGAAGGTACGTTCTAGGTTTGTAAGAGTTGAAAAAACTGAATCGGACTTTTTTACTCACTACAAAGAAATGAGGCTTAATCCTACAATCTACGAAGCTAGTGTCTGCCCAAAATGTGGTTATGCATTTTCAGATGCCTTCTCTCCCAACTTCCCTCCAGGTACAATTGAACGAATTAAAGCTCAAATTACTGTCAATTGGAAGGAGCGTTGCTTTTCTGGGGAACGAACAATAGAGGAAGCAATCGATGTTTACAAGCTTGCAATCTTGTCTGCCTCTTTAAAGGAAGAGAAAAATGTCGTTATTGCAGGCCTTTGTTTAAAACTATCGTGGTTGTGTCGAATGATTGACGATGGGATACAAGAGCGACGTTTTATGAAGCTTTCTTTAGAGAAATATAAAAATTCCTTTATTGAGTCAGACTATGTTGGCACACAGCTAACAGAGATGAGATTAATCTATTTAATTGGAGAATTAAGTCGTCGAGTAGGAAACTGCGAAGAAGCTGTTAAAAATTTTTCGAAAGTAATTCACCATAAAAATCGTTCTTTAGAATCTAGGTTAGTAGAAATGGCTAGGGAACAATGGTATTTAATAAGAGAAACTAATAAAGCGGCAAGTAGAATAAACGTTATTTGAAAATTCGACATTTTTCTACCACAATTGCGGTTTTTCAACTATAATGATAGTACAATATGGTTAGTTAACTTATTTTATTACTGCTACTATCGGTCTAGTGGTTAGAAAAGGGGAAAACATATGAATGTGAAGCATGTCAATGCAATATGTCGAGCGACTGAGTTTATTTTTGTCAACCACTTTGGTGTTGATGTTAAACTACTAAAGCCACGTGTCGAACAAACAGCTGTGCCGTCTAATCAAGTATCAGTAATCTTAGGGATTAATGGTCAATTGAATGGTCAAATCATTTGTTCTATCGATGAGCAAACGGCAAAGAACATAGTCGGAGTTATGATGGGTGGAATGACAATTGATCTACTCGATGATATGGGGTGGAGTGCAATTCAGGAATTCGGAAATTGGGTAGCAGGTACGACTGCAACGGAACTTTCTAAGGAAGATGTAATTATTGATGTTACACCTCCAATCATTAATGAAGGGTCATCAAATTTTCGCACAAATAAGTTGTTTATCACTGTGCCTCTAGAAACGAGAATTGGTTTAATAGACGTTCATATCTCAGTTAAGGAAGAAGCAGCATAAATATTATAAAAAAGTGAGGCTGTCCCAAAAATAAGTATCATTCCCCTCTTCTACTATAAATAGCTCGTGTAGAAATTACACTCTATAGATAGTATCATCTCGAGGTAAATGAAACTTTTTGGGAGAGTCTCTTTTAGTTTCTTTTAAAGCAGATCAATTGGATAGACCGCTTATTTATGTTTAAATTAGTAATAGGATAGAATCGATTTGATTGAAAGGAAGTTCGATATGAAAGAAATTGATGTTTCAAAGTATGAAAAAAAAATAGAACTAAGAAATATTACAAAAGCTGATTTTCAAGAGGTTTTAGCACTACAAAAAGTCTGTTTTCCTAACATGCTTCCTTGGAAGCTGGAGCAATTAGAAAGTCATGTCGATATTTTCCCTGAAGGTCAGTTTTGTGTGGAGTATGAAGGTATAATAATTGGCTCATGCTCAAGTCTAATCGTGAATTTTGATGAGTATGATGATCAGCACACGTGGGATGAGATTACCGACAATGGTTATATAACAAACCATGATAACGAAGGTTATAATTTATATGGTATGGAGGTTATGGTTCATCCTGATTTCCGGAGAATGAAAATTGGTAGAAGGTTGTATGAAGCGAGAAAAGAACTAGCAAGAAATTTAAATTTAAAAAGTATCATCATTGGTGGCCGTATTCCTAATTTTTATAAACACTCGGATAAATTAACCCCTAGACAATATGTCGAAGAGGTTACCCACCATAATATTTATGATCCAGTCTTAACTTTTCAGGTTATGAACGGCTTTACGTTAAAGAGAATTAACAAAAATTATTTAGAGGATGACATTGCGTCCATGAAGTATGCTACTTTAATGGAATGGAATAATGTTGATTATCAACCAAAAACAAAGCGTCATTTTAAAACGGCATTTCCTGTACGTATTTGTGTTATTCAATATATGATGAAGAAGATTGATACCTTTGATGATTTCGCTAGACAATGTGAATTTTACGTTGATGTGGCAGAGAGTTATCAATCGGATTTTGCCGTTTTTCCAGAAATCTTTACTACGCAATTGTTATCGTTTATTGAAGAAAAATCACCGAGTCAATCAATTCGTAAGCTAACAGAATTTACAGAAGAATATATTTCTCTCTTCACAAGTCTTGCTGTTAAGTATAACGTCAATATTATTGGTGGTTCCCATTTCGTAGAAGAAGAAGGGAAAATTTATAACATTGCCTATTTATTTAGACGTGATGGGACAATTGAAAAGCAATATAAAATTCACGTTACGCCAAATGAACGGAAATATTGGGGAATTACTGGTGGCGATGAAATTAAAGTTTTTGATACGGACTGTGGAAAGATTGCCATTCAAATTTGCTACGATATAGAATTTCCAGAACTAGGGCGAATTGCCACGGACAAAGGAGCCAATATTATTTTTGTGCCATTTTGTACCGATGAGCGCCAAGGGTTTTTAAGAGTAAAATACTGCGCTCAAGCTAGAGCAATTGAAAACCAAGTGTACACAGTTATAGCTGGAACAGTAGGGAACTTATCAGAAGCTGAAAATATGGATATTCAATATGCTCAATCTGCCATTTTTACACCATCAGATTTTACTTTCCCTAGAGATGGAATTGAAGGAGAATGCTCTGCAAATATTGAGACCGTCGTTGTTGGTGATGTTGATTTGGAAATTTTAAGACGTCACCGAAAATCAGGCAATGTTACGCAATTGAAAGATCGGCGTAAAGATTTGTATGAGATTAAATATAAACAATAATTATTTTGAGGTTGTCCCAAAAGCAAAGGAATAGTCACCACCGGGCATGTTATGTAGTGTTTTACATAAAACAACACTAGATGTCGTACTTAAATAGGTGAGTTGCGACTTGTGGGCAACCTCTTTTTTTATGCATTGCTTGACATAGTCTTAAACTAGCTTGTCATAAATGGTTGTTCAAATTACAGCAATTAATGACAAAGTTTTCTTTAATTCTACGTTTAACAAGCCGATTTTAAGTTCATCCTAGTAGCTAGCGACAAGGGGATGAAAAAATGAGAATTTTACTGGAGAAATCGAAGAAGAACAAGCTAGTAGTGCTATTTGTTATTGTGTTTCTAATAACTGTTAGCATAAATCTTTATGTTACAAGCGTGAATATCAATGAATTAGAAGCTTTAGAAGTAGAGCTACATTCATTGCGCACACCACTTAAAGTTGGAGATCGAACAACACTTCAAGTATTAGTTTATGATAGGGGAAACTTGGCAAGAGAAGATGTGAACGTTGAAATAAAGCTTTCCAATCAGGGGACAGCGCGATTGCATGAAAAGTTTACCCATATTGAAAATGGGCTTTACGAAACGAACATCCAATTTTTTCACGGTGGGACATGGGATGGAACTGTCTTTGTTAAAAAAGGTAATTCCTTGTTTAAGAAAAATTTTAAACTATTTGTGGAAAGATAATCTGATATTATCCGTTATATATGGTAAAGTAGGAAGCAAAACGGATAACTTTAGGCGGTGTAGGAATGGACTTTAATGGACAAAAAATATTACCAGCAGTTCGAAACTTAAAAGATATTGAAGAAATGGTCGAAAGTGAATATAAATACATTGTTTTATTGAATAGCCATATTGGACAGTTGAAAAGCTTAGTCCAATTGGCAAAAAGTAAAGGGAAGAAGATATTACTTCATGCCGACTTAATTCAAGGCTTACGAAATGATGAATATGCGGCGCAATTTCTATGCCAAGACATTAAACCTGCAGGTTTGATCTCAACGCGGAAAAATGTAGTACTAACGGCCAAAAAGCATAAATTAATTTCGATGCAACGTTTATTTTTATTAGATTCTATAGCTCTTGAATCAAGTTATAAGCTTCTTGAGACAACGAAGCCAGACTTTATTGAGGTGTTACCTGGAGTAATGCCTCACATAATTAAAGAAGTATATGAAAAAACAGGAATCCCTATTGTTGCTGGGGGTTTAATAAGAGAAAAACGTGAGGTTGAAGATGCATTGCAAGCAGGAGCTACCGCTGTGACAACGTCAAGGGTGGATTTGTGGAGGTAGTGGTTATTATTTACTACCTCTAGTACTATATTGATATTTTTTTGTTCGTAATTTTTCAAAAAAATATTGACAGCGTTTTCATAAGATGATTTAATTAGAATTAAGTTAATATTTTGTGACGGAGATATGGAGACCAAATAAGTTCTTATCTAGTAGATTACTAGATAGGCTGTTTTCGGTCTCCTTTTTTGTCATGAATTATTCTCATAATTTAAGAGGGGGATGAAGTTATGTCAGCATTTTTAGGAGAAGTTATTGGTACAATGATTTTAATTATTTTTGGAGGCGGGGTTGTTGCCGGAGTTGTTTTAAAGGGAACAAAATCTGAAAACTCTGGCTGGATCGTTATTACAATGGCCTGGGGGCTTGGTGTTGCAACGGCCGTTTATGCTGTTGGCGGAATTAGTGGAGCTCATTTAAATCCAGCAGTTACAATTGGATTAGCCTTAATTGGTGAATTTGCTTGGTCGCAAGTACCTAGCTATATTGTAGCACAAATGATTGGTGCGTTTATTGGAGCAACGCTAGTTTGGTTACATTACTATCCACATTGGAAAGAAACAAAAGATCAAGGTGCAAAACTTGCAGTATTTTCTACAGGCCCTGCTATTCGCCACACACCTGCGAATCTTTTTAGTGAAATACTAGGTACTTTCGTGTTAGTAATGGGAATTTTAGCGATTGGTGCAAACCAATTTACAGAAGGCTTAAACCCATTAATTGTCGGTTTCTTAATTGTAGTTATCGGTTTATCTCTAGGCGGTACAACTGGTTATGCCATCAACCCAGCTCGTGATTTAGGTCCGCGTATTGCACATTTCTTGTTACCGATTGCAGGTAAGGGAAGTTCTGACTGGAAATATTCATGGATCCCGGTTGTTGGGCCAATAATCGGTGGTGGATTGGGAGCATTATTTTATGCGGCAGCATTTGAAGGGATTGTGCATTCTGCTCTTTGGATATTTTTAGGAGCATTTGCATTCGTGATGATCGCTTCTATAATGAATCATAAAGCACAAGCGAGTGTTACAAAAAATAAAAAGGACTTTGCAGCATAAGCCACAAAGTCAAAGAAAAAAATTTGCTAATCCAATTATAATTTTAATATAAAAAAAATTCAAATAAAAGGTACTGGGGGAATTAATAATGGAAAAAAAATATATACTTTCATTAGACCAAGGGACGACAAGTTCAAGAGCAATTCTTTTTAACAATGCGGGTGAGATCGTTGACTCTGCGCAAAAGGAATTTACGCAAATTTTTCCGAAGCCAGGTTGGGTTGAACATAATGCAAATGAAATTTGGGGATCAATTCTAGCGGTAATTGCAGAAGTGTTATCAAAAACGGAAATTAAACCAGGTGAAGTAGCTGGTATCGGTATTACAAACCAACGAGAAACAACGGTAGTTTGGGAAAAAGAGACAGGGCATCCTATTTATAATGCGATCGTATGGCAATCACGTCAGACAGCTGATATTTGTACAGCTTTAAAAGGGCAAGGATACAGTGAAATTGTACGAGATAAAACAGGCCTTTTAATAGATGCTTACTTTTCAGGAACAAAAGTAAAGTGGATTTTAGACAACGTTGATGGTGCTAGAGAAAAAGCCGACAACGGAGAGTTATTATTTGGAACAATTGATACTTGGTTAATTTGGAAACTATCCGGTGGTAAAGCACATGTAACTGATTACTCAAATGCTTCTCGTACATTAATGTATAATATCTATGACTTAAAGTGGGATGATGAATTGCTTGAAATGCTGACAGTTCCAAAGTCGATGCTACCAGTTGTTCGTCCATCTTCAGAAGTATACGCACATACGGCTGACTATCACTTCTTCGGTCACGAAGTTCCAATTTCAGGTGCTGCTGGAGATCAGCAAGCTGCTTTATTCGGTCAGGCTTGCTATGAAGAAGGAATGGCCAAAAACACATACGGTACTGGATGTTTCATGTTAATGAACACTGGTGAAAAGGCAGTGAAATCTAATCATGGTTTACTTACGACTCTTGCTTGGGGAATTGACGGTAAGGTTGAATATGCATTAGAAGGAAGTATTTTCGTAGCTGGTTCTGCAATTCAGTGGTTACGCGATGGTCTTAGAATGCTTAAATCAGCTTCTGAAAGTGAAAAATATGCGACAAGTGTTGCCTCTACTGATGGCGTTTATATGGTGCCTGCTTTTGTTGGGCTTGGAACGCCTTATTGGGATAGTGAAGTTCGAGGTGCAATTTTCGGTCTTACGCGTGGTACTGAAAAGGAGCATTTCGTTCGCGCTACTCTAGAATCGCTAGCCTATCAAACAAAAGATGTACTTACTGCAATGGAAGCAGATTCGGGTATTAAATTAAAAACATTAAGAGTTGATGGTGGAGCTGTAGCAAATAATTTCTTAATGCAATTCCAAAGTGATATGCTAGGTGTACCAGTTCAGCGTCCAATTATTAATGAAACTACAGCGTTAGGTGCTGCTTATTTAGCCGGATTAGCTGTTGGATTCTGGAAAGATCGTACTGAAATTGCTAAACAATGGAAAATTGATAAAACGTTTGAAGTGAAAATGGAAATTGAAGAACAAGAAAAGTTATATAGGGGCTGGAAAAAAGCGGTAGAGGCTACAACTGCTTTTAAGCTAAAATAAGTATTAACACTTTTCGTATTAAATGATATAATGATAGTAATAAGTTAATAAACAGGTCGGAGAATCGGAGAGACCACAACACTCTATTACGAAATTAGTAGTAGAGCTGTTGTGGTCTTTTTGCGTATCTTAAGACTAATTTTAGGGGGAGTGTTCTAAATGGAAAAATCATTTTCAAGTATGCACCGTTTAAATATTCTAAAAGAAATGGGCAATCAAGAACTAGATCTTCTAGTAATCGGGGGTGGGATTACTGGTGCTGGTATCGCTCTAGATGCCCAAGTTCGAGGAATTAAGACAGGGCTAATAGAAATGCAAGATTTTGGTGCAGGTACATCGAGCCGTTCTACAAAATTGGTTCATGGTGGATTACGTTACTTGAAGCAGTTTGAAGTCAAGTTAGTTGCTGAAGTAGGAAAAGAACGGGCCATCGTATATGAAAATGCACCACATGTTACAACGCCAGAGTGGATGCTTTTACCAATGGTTGAAGGCGGTACGTTCGGGAAGTTAGCTACGTCTTTTGGATTAAAAGTGTATGATTTTTTAGCAGGAGTTAGAAAATCTGAACGTCGCTATATGCTAAATAAACAACAAACAATGGATAAAGAGCCATTGCTTCGTAAAGATAAGCTTAAGGGTGGCGGAGTATATGTAGAATACAAAACTGACGATGCAAGGCTTACGTTAGAAATCATGAAAGAAGCTGTGGCACGAGGTGTTTTAGCGGTAAACTATGCAAAAGCTGATGAGTTTATTTACGAGAATAAAAAGATTGTAGGCGTTAAGGTCGTTGATCAATTTACAAAAGAAGTAATTGAGATACGAGCAAAAAAAATTGTTAATGCTGCTGGTCCTTGGGTAGATACATTACGCGAAAAAGATAATTCAAAAAAAGGGAAGTATTTACACTTAACAAAAGGTGTTCATTTAGTAATTGATGAGTCTCGTTTCCCGTTAAAGCAAGCAGTTTATTTTGACACTGAAAAGGATGGCAGGATGTGCTTTGCTATTCCACGCGATGGAAAAACATATGTAGGCACAACTGATACGTACTATAAAGATGACATTACCCATCCACGAATGACTGTGGCTGATCGTGATTATATTATTGAAGCAGTAAATTACATGTTCCCTGACGTTAAGCTAACAGTTAAAGATATTGAATCTTGTTGGACGGGATTGCGCCCATTAATCCACGAAGAAGGAAAGAGTGCTTCAGAGATTTCTAGGAAAGATGAGATATTCTTTTCTGATAGTGGCCTTATTTCTATTGCCGGTGGGAAGTTAACTGGTTATCGCAAAATGGCAGAAAGAATTGTTGGTATTGTCGGGGAAGACTTAGGGATTGTTAAACCTTGTACAACGGATAAAATTAGGTTATCAGGAGGGGACATTGGTGGCTCTGAAAACCTTCCTAAGTTTATAGAAAGAAAAACAAATGAAGGGATACAGCTAGGTTTATCTGAAAAAGAGGCTCTTAAACTTACAAAACTTTATGGTACGAACGTAAATAAAGTGTATGAAATTATTCGTACAAAGGGAGATCAAGCAAAACAGTACAACCTAACTGTAGAGGTATTTGCTGCTCTTGTCTACGGAATTAAAGAAGAAATGGTAGCCACGCCTGTGGACTTCTTTAACCGTCGTACTAGCGCTATCTTCTTTAATATTGATTGGGTTCGAAAATGGAAAGAGCCAGTATTACTTTATATGAAACAGCGCTTTAACTGGACAATTGAAGAAGTAAATGCTCATAGATATAGTGTAGAACTAGAGATTGAACATGCAACAATACCAGTCGATGAAATTATTAATCTATCGAGAAAAAATGCTATTTAAGTTGTTATTTATTTAGGTGTACTCCTTTGGGGGTCACACACCAATGAAAGTTCACTTTCACCAACACGGATGTAAATATGATCTACAGACAAATATCGTAAAAAGTTTTTATTATTTGGATTCAGCACTAATGGATATATATAATTAAAACGCATAACTTAATAAAGTTCCCCTTCAAAATCAATCATTCTGAAGGGGATTTTCTTATAACTGTAGAAATTTTAATCAAAATGTCGAAGAAATAGTATTATTTTCTTGGTGATTTATTGATAAAATGTTTGATGTAGCAAAAAACTTTCAAAGAAGTGAGGGCTTTTAATAATGGATTGGAAAAGAACGTATGAAACTTGGGTTAATTATGAAAACTTAGACAGCGAATTAAAAGACCAATTAATGCAAATGGTTGGAAACGATCATTTAATAGAAGAATCTTTCTATAAGAATTTAGAGTTTGGTACAGGTGGAATGAGAGGGGAAATTGGTCCTGGTACGAATAGGATGAACGTTTATACAATTCGTAAAGCTGCTGAAGGACTAGCACAATACATAAAAGAACACGGCGAAATAGCAATGGGAAAGGGAGTAGCAATTGCCTACGATAATCGTTTCATGTCACAGGAATTTGCACTAGAATCTGCCTTAACACTTGGGAAGCATGGAATAAAAACATATTTATTTAAGCAATTGCGACCAACCCCAGAACTATCTTTTGCTGTACGTTATTTACAAGCCTTTTCTGGGATTGTTATTACAGCGAGTCATAATCCACCTGAATATAATGGTTTTAAAGTGTACGGCGAAGATGGAGCACAATTAACGCCTGATGCGGCCCAACTATTAGTTGATAAAGTAAATGAAGTTGAAAATGAACTCCTCATTGATGTTGCAGACCACGAAACGATGCTAGCTAGTGGCCAATTAGTGATGATAGAAGAGGAAGTAGATAATGCATATGTTGAAAAATTAAAGACTGTTGTCGTCAATAAGAGAGTAGTCGAAAATTATGGTAATGAAGTAAAAATTGTTTTTACACCATTGCATGGTACAGCAACGTTACCAGTGGAGCGGGCCTTCGAAGCAGTGGGCTTTAAGAATTTCCACATTATTAAAGAACAGGCCGTACCAGATCCGAATTTTTCTACAGTAGCATCACCTAATCCAGAAGAACATGCCGCATTTGAAATGGCTATTAAATATGGGGAAAAACTAGATGCAGACGTTTTAATTGCAACCGACCCTGATGCTGATAGAGTCGGAGTTGCAGTTAAAAATGATAAAGGTCAATATGTCGTTCTTACTGGAAATCAAACAGGAGCGTTAATGGCTGAATACTTACTTTCACAAAAGCAGGCAACAGGTACGTTACCTGAAAATGGAGTTATCATAAAAACAATCGTAACTTCTGAACTAGGAAGAGTTATTGCAAATGCTTATGGATTATCGGCAATTGATACGCTAACAGGATTTAAGTTTATAGGTGAAAAAATAAAAGAGTTCGAAGCAACTGGTGAAAATACGTTTTTATTTGGATATGAAGAAAGCTATGGCTATTTAGTAAAAGATTTTGCGAGAGATAAAGATGCGATTCAAGCTGTATTATTGGCTGCAGAGTTAACGGCGTTTTACAAATCACAAAATAAAACGATGTACGAAGGTTTAATCGAATTATTTGATAAATATGGCTATTACTTGGAAGGTTTACATTCACTTACCTTAAAAGGAAAAACTGGTATCGAAAAGATGAATCAAATGATTGCAGGGTTTAGAGAAAATCCACCAAAAGAATTTGCAGGGTTGAAAGTTATAGCTGTAGAGGATTATTTAACGAGAGAACGTGCGATTGTAAAAGATGGAGTTATTGAAGACATTGCACTGCCAAAATCAAATGTACTTAAGTTTATTCTAGAAGGTAACTCATGGATTTGCGTCCGTCCTTCAGGAACCGAACCGAAAATTAAATTTTATTTTGGTACAACAAGTACTTCACTTGAAGCTAGCGAAAAGCAACTAGAAGAATTAAAAGCATCGATAATGGAAAAGATTGGATTAGAAAATTAAACGGTTGAAAAAATCACAAAATATTCATATTTCCCGTTGTATTTTATTGGGATTAAATTTTATAATATAATCTAGCACATAGACTAATCTATGTGCTTTTCTAATGAAGGAAAACAACCCTTAATAAAACTCCTGTGAGAATAGTCACATTACTTTATGATAAAGTATTATAAAATGTAAGTTGTTAAGTACTAACTATCAATTTATTAAAAGGTGGGTGTAAAATGCATTCCCAATATATATTAAAATGTTCTATTGAAAGTAAAAGAAGAGATATGTATGAGGCTGCAAACCAATATGGTATGAATGCGGAAATAACGATTAGACATAGTAAAGAATTGGACGAGCTCCTAAATAATTACTTGAGATTGGATATTGATAAAGAAAAAAAGGTAGAACATTATTTTTCTTACAAAAACTTTTTTGTCTAGAAATGTTGACAAAAGACAGAATAGCTGATAATATTTATTCTTGTGACTGACATTTATTTTCAGAGAAATATTGGTTACAAAATACGGAGGAATACCCAAGTCTGGCTGAAGGGATCGGTCTTGAAAACCGACAGGCGGGTTAAACCGCGCGGGGGTTCGAATCCCTCTTCCTCCTCCATATATAACTGGACCCGTGGTGTAGCGGTTAACATGCCTGCCTGTCACGCAGGAGATCGCCGGTTCGATCCCGGTCGGGTCCGCCATTTGGCTCGGTAGCTCAGTCGGTAGAGCAGAGGACTGAAAATCCTCGTGTCGGCGGTTCGATTCCGTCCCGAGCCACCATTTTAAAATTTTATACTATGAAAGTCCGTTTTTTGAATATGCCGGGGTGGTGGAATTGGCAGACACACAGGACTTAAAATCCTGCGGTAGGTGACTATCGTGCCGGTTCAAGTCCGGCCCTCGGTACTCTCTAAACTTGGCAATTAGCCAAGTTTTTCTAACCTTAACAACATGCGCTCTTAGCTCAGCTACGAGCAAAGCATCATTGAAAAGTCTACGAGTTGTTTCGACGCAGCAAGCTACGAAGCGTTACTAGTAGAGGAAGAAACAGGATTTCTGCGAAGCTTGGCATCGTCCGTAAGCTACGTGAATAATCATCTTTGAATACACAACATGCGCTCTTAGCTCAGCTGGATAGAGCATGGCACTTCTAATGCCAGGGTCGGGAGTTCGAATCTCTCAGGGCGCGCCATTTAAACTAAATTCATAAATTATAGAGAACTAACATTTTGTTAGTTCTCTTTTATTCGTCCAAAACACTTTGAATTGCAATATATCAACATAACACTATGGAAATACAGTTAAGAACAAAAAAGGAACTTTTTGTAAAACGTATTTACAATGGTCAAACCAAGTTATAAAATTACGCGTGATAATGATTATCAATATTATCTTGGGGGTTATCACATGGTCTTAGCTAATGTAAATAAAGGTGAAAAAGTAACAATTAAAGACTTATCAGAAATTGATCACCTCATAAAAAGAAGACTACTAGACATGGGGATTTTTGAAGGAACGGAAGTTAATGTTCTAAGCAAGATGCCTTTTGGTGGTCCTATTATGATTGAGAGCAATGGAAATCGAATTGCAATTAGGAAAATTGATTTAAATAGAATCGAAGTGGAGTATTAAGATGAAGAAAATCGCGCTAATTGGAAATCCAAACACAGGAAAAACTTCGCTATTCAATCAGCTCACAACATCGTATGCTTATGTTGGAAATTGGAGTGGTGTAACAGTAGAGAAGAAGGTTGGAAAATTAAAAAAACAACAAGGAGAATTAATTGACTTACCCGGTTTATATACACTTAACCCACTAACAGAGGACGAGGCGGTCGTTTCTAATTTCTTACTAAACGATTCGTATACTACGATTTTAAACATAGTTGACGCATCCCAACTGCTGCGTAATTTGCATTTAACAATTCAATTGCTTGAGCTTGGTAAACCAGTCATTATTGGTTTAAATATGACGGATGTAGCAGAACAATACGGGACAACAATAAATGCAAGCCAATTATCAAAAAAGTTGAATTTACCTGTTGTTCCCATTGTTGCACGAACGGGGAAAGGTTGTTTAGAGCTAGGTGAGCAACTATCAAGCACTAGCAATGAAGTTTCGCATAAGTTCAATCTTTCATATGGAGCAATCATAGAAAAAGCCATTACGCACTTAGAAGTTTTATTGAATGATAAAACATCCCTTTCAAAGCGTTGGTTAGCCATTCAATTTTTCGAAGGGAACTCCTACGTATATAAGTACCTTCAGAACATTGTACCAAAACAAACATTAGATGAGATTTACGCAGAAGTAGAAAAAACTATAAAGGAAACGGAAGGTGTTTTCCTACACCATTATATTTATCGCAAAAGAAATGACTTTATTAGCGCACTATTAAAAGATGTCGAAGAAAAAAGCCAAACCGAAAAGAAAACTCTAACTGAGAAAATAGATAAGATCGTCACCAATCGTTTTTTAGGAATACCAATTTTTCTTCTTACGATGTTTTTAGTATTTATGCTTACGTTTGATTGGCTTGGTTTCCCATTATCAGACCTATTAGACGAATTCCTGTCTGGACCATTTACAGATTGGACGATTGCTTTTCTAACACTTATTAGCGCAACTCCTTTTATTGAAGCATTAATAATTGATGGGATTATCGCCGGAGTTGGTGGAGTATTAGTGTTCATCCCACAAATTTTTATTATGTACATATTCATTTCCTTTTTAGAAGACTCTGGATATATGGCAAGAGTAGCCTTGGTCATGGATCGATTTATGGAAAAAATCGGCTTGAATGGAAAAGCCTTTATTCCAATGATCATTGGCTTTGGTTGTAACGTTCCAGGTGTTATGGCGGCTAGAACGATCGAGCAACCAAGAGAACGTTTATTGACGATTATTTTAATGCCACTTATGTCATGCTCAGCACGACTACCAGTTTATGCGTTATTTGCAGCAGCATTCTTTGTGAAAAATCAAGCTCTTGTTGTTTTTTCACTCTATTTTTTAGGGATAACAATTGCACTTATTTTAGCTAAAGTTTTCACATCAACACTATTAAAAAATGAATCATCTATTTTTGTAATCGAGCTTCCACCATATCGCCTTCCACACTGGGGCACACTTACTAGAAGTGTTTGGGATAAAGGACAAGGATTCTTGAAAAAAGCAGGAACAATCATTTTTGCCGGTTCGGTCTTTATATGGCTACTCACTTATTTAGGGCCAGGTGGTGTAGACGTGGAAATGAATGATAGCTTTCTAGCATTAATTGGTGGTACTATTGCTCCACTATTACAGCCATTAGGCTTTGGTACTTGGCAAGCAGGAGCAGCATTACTTACTGGATTTATGGCTAAGGAAGTCGTTGTTTCTACTATGAACATTATTTATTATGCTCCAGATGTAGAATCATTACAGGCATTGATGACATCCCATTATACGGCCTTATCAGCGTATAGTTTTATGGCATTTATTCTCCTATACATTCCTTGCATGGCGACGGTCGCAACGATTAAAAAAGAAACAGGATCAACCAAATGGACAGTTGTTTCTATTGTATATGCGCTTATTCTCGCGTATGGATTGTCATTCCTTATTTATCAAATTGGAAGCTTGTTAGGCTATTAAAGGAGTTGTAAATAATGATTGCAAGTATCATTATAGGGATTGTTATTTTTTCTTACGCTGCTTGGTCTCTTTATAAGTTCATAAAAAAGTCAAAAGCAGGAAAATGTTCAGGGTGTAGTGAAGGTACAAGTTGCTCTGTTTCTGAATGCAACGATAAAAAATAATTAAGAAGAGGCTGTCCCATAAGTGTTAGAACACCTCGAATACTATAGATAGAAGTGTATGTTTGTACAGAACCTATTTATAGCAGGCGAGGTGACTGATACTTTACTTTTGGGACAGCCTTTTTCTGCGGAAAATTTCGGTCGAGTTCTATCGTTCCCCTCTATACAGCGAAGCAAAAGAAATTCGACCGATATTTCCATATAGGTTGAGATCGGAAAATCATGAATGTTTTGTATGAAGATTGTTTTTGAATGTAACTAAATGAGGCTGGTTTTCTTTGAATGAGCCACTAAGATTTAAGAGAGGGTTACAGCGGTAAAAAGGAGATTTAGAATTGCAGCAGTATGTTAGTTGTCGTTTTTGGTTATTTTTGTAAAATACTATATTTTTAGCATAACACTATGCATATGTTGCAAATATAGTAAGCATACTAAACATGCAATATATTCATAGTGAGGTGGATTAATTGAAGAATGAAGAGCTCGATTCCATTTTTATTGGAATTGATGTAGGTTCAACTACAGTCAAAGCAACAGTTGTTAATCCTACGACAAAAAAAATCTTATGGTCGGATTATCAGCGTCATCATACGAAACAAGCAGAAATGGTTTTAGAGTTTTTAGTTCGAATTGGAAATGAATTTTCCTACATCAAAAGAGATGATATTCGCGTTTTTATTACTGGCTCCGGTGGTGGCCCAATTGCAGAGCATATAGGAGCAAAATTTGTTCAAGAAGTTAATGCAGTAACGATGACTGTAGAAGAACTCCACCCCGACGTGGGTAGTGTAATCGAGTTAGGTGGACAAGATGCGAAAATCATCATTTTCAAAGAAAATGAGGAGACTGGAGATAAGCAAGCGATTACGTCGATGAATGACAAATGTGCTTCTGGAACAGGCGCAACGATTGATAAATGTATGATTAAGGTCGGTCTTCCTGAAAACGAAGTTGCAAGGCTACAATTCGATGACACGAAACTTCATCATGTAGCAGCCAAATGCGGTGTTTTTGCAGAAACGGATATTGTTAACTTAGTAAAAAGTAGTATTCCCGCTTCGGAAATTATGTGTTCTCTTGCAGATGCAATTGTTATGCAAAACTTATCGGTCTTAACAAGAGGAAATACGTTACGACACAAAGTGCTATTGCTTGGCGGACCTAATACATATTTACCTTTCCTACAACAATGCTGGCGTAAGCGAATTCCGCAAGGATGGGAGGAAAGAGGCTACGAGTATCCGAAAGATGTACCAATTGAAGAGCTAATTTTTATTCCAGAAAACGCTCAGTACTATGCTGCCTTTGGAGCGGTCATGTATGGGATGTATGAGCCAGCTGAAGTTGGTGTTTTTAAAGGGATAGAAGCTTTAAAATCATTTATCACTCATGGCCGCAAAGCCAAACTAGGTGAAAAAGCTGGGTCTCCTCTAGTAAAAAGTGAAGAAGAGTTAGAGGAGTTTCGGATCCAATATAGCATTCCGAAGTTTACACCAGTTGAATTTAAAGCAGGTCAACACATTCAAGCTGTTATCGGGCTAGATGGTGGTTCTACTTCTTCAAAAGCTGTATTAGTAGATATGGACGGCAATATTTTACTTAAGGAATACCAACTATCAAAAGGAAATCCAATTCAAGATACACGTGAGTTATTAGGAAAAATTCGTGACAAGATTCATGAAAGTGGTGCAAAGCTTGAAGTAATGGGCTTTGGAGCTACTGGCTATGCAGCAGATGTTCTCGAGAAAACGTTAAATGCAGATGTTAACATTGTTGAGACAGTCGCCCATATGATGAGTGCTGTTCACTTTTTCGGAGATATAGATGTCATTTGTGATATTGGTGGCCAGGACATTAAAGTTCTATTTTTAAAAAATGGCGACATTCGCAATTTCCGTTTATCCAACCAATGTTCTGCAGGAAATGGGATGCTTCTCCAAGCGATGGCAGATCAATTCGGTATACCAATTCAAGAGTACGCAGATGCAGCTTTTCGAGCTGATTTATCACCGAAATTCTCTTATGGCTGTGCTGTATTCTTAGATTCTGATCGGGTCAACTTTCAAAAGGAAGGCTATGCAAAGGAAGAGTTACTAGCTGGACTAGCTCTTGTATTACCGAAAAATGTTTGGCAATACGTTGTCCAAGTTCCCCGAATGGCTGAACTAGGACGAAAGTTTGTCCTTCAAGGCGGAACGCAGCATAATCTAGCAGCAGTGAAAGCACAAGTAGATTACATTAAAGAACGTGTACCAGATGCAGAGGTTTTTGTTCATCCACATACAGGTGAAGCAGGAGCGATTGGTGCAGCGATGGAAACAATTCGTGTTGTTAAGCGTAAAGGTCATACAACCTTCCTTGGCTTAGACTCTGCGATTGGAATGTCATACGAATCTCGAAACGACGAGTCTACCCGTTGTAACTTTTGTCCGAACCTTTGTAGTCGAACATTTATCGACACAAAGACTCCAGAAGGTCAAACAGCGCGTTATATTTCAGGGTTTAGCTGTGAAAAAGGGACAGTGGAAGATAAAGATGCGTTAATAGCACTAACAAAACATCGTAACCAATTAAAAAAACATTACCCTAATTTAGTTGATTATGAGGCGAAGAAAATGTTCAAACATTTTTATGATCAGCAGCCTCTGCCTTCTCGGGACACAATCATTGATGATGTAAAGGTAAAATCTACTCTTTTAGGTTTCGGGACGAAAAAGATTAAGTATCAAAGAGGATTTCAACGTTCCTCGCTTGAGGCAATTGAACATCGCAAACAATTACGTATTGGTATTCCAAAGGTTTTAAATATCTGGTCAACAGCTCCATTTTGGCGAACATATTTTGAGACGTTAGGAATACCTGAAAAAAGTGTTGTCTTTAGTGATAATACAAGTGAAGAGATGTGGCAAGCTGGTGGAAAGTATGGCTCAATTGATCCATGTTACCCTTCAAAGGTGGCACAGGCTCATATCCACAATTTACTTTTTAAACATCATAAAGAAGAAAAGCCGTTACATGCGGTATTCTTTCCGTGTATTACGCATGTTGATTCACACATGAAAAACGTCATTGATTCAGCTAGTTGCCCAATCGTTGCAGGGGCACCAAATGTAATTAAGGCAGCCTTTACAAAAGAGACCGACTTTTTCAAGGAACGAGATATCCAATATTTTGATCCAGCCGTAACTTTTACTGAACCAAATTTATTAAAAAAGCAAATGTTTGAAGCATTTCAAGCTTTCTTACAAATCACGGAAGACGAAAGTGATTTTGCCGTAGATGAAGCGTGGCAAGCGATGAAGCTTTTTGAGGAAGAGATGCAGCAAAAAGGTAAGGATATTTTAGAGCAAGTTGAAGCTGAGAACCGGGTGGCTATTTTAATGATCGGCAGACCTTATCATTCTGATCCTGGCTTAAATCATGGAGTGTTAGATGAATTTCAAGTGCTAGGCTATCCGATCTTATCAATGCGTTCGATCCCGAAAGACGAAGCGTGGTTACGAAGATTTTTCAAAGATGATATCGAGAGTGGCAAAGTTGATTATGCTTTAGACGTTACTGATGTATGGCCAGAGAACTTTAGCTCCAATAGTGTTCAAAAGGTTTGGGCAGCTAAGTTTGCGGCTCGCCACCCACATGTGGCAGTTCTAGACCTTTCGAGCTTCAAGTGCGGCCATGACGCTCCGACCTATGGCTTAATTGATTCCGTTATTTCAGCTGCTGGAACGCCATATTCTGCACTTCATGATATTGATGCTAACAAGCCAAGTGGATCAATAAAAATTCGCGTAAAAACGTATGCACATAGTTTAAGTCTTAACGAAGAGCGTCTCCAAGACTTAGCGCGCAAAAAGGAAGAGTTAGAAAAACTAATCGCCAAAAAACGAAAATCTTTGGAACGCAATGAAATGCTAAAGGAAATCGACCAAATTTCTAGTCGAGCTCAGGGCTAAAGGAGGAATTGATATGGATAAAGTTGCTGATAAGTTTGAACAAGAATTACGACGTTACCGTGAGGAGCAAGAAGCAAAATTAGGGCTAAATGAACCGAAACAACAATGGTTCGACCCTGTACCAAGACAATTTTTTGCCAAAGACAAAGCTGCAACTACGATTTTATTTGGTGGCTTAACGATGGCTCATGACTACTTAATTTCTGGTGGATTAAAAGGGATTGGCTATAATGTTGCTCATCTTGACTGTCCAGATACAGACGCATTGCGATTTGGAAAAGAGTTTGGAAATCGTGGTCAATGTAATCCGACGTATTTTACAGTTGGTAATTTAATTAAGCATTTAACGCATTTACGGGATATTGAAGGAAAAACAAAGGATGAAATTGTCAAAAATTACTTATTTGTCACGAGTGGTTCTTGTGGCCCTTGTCGATTTGGAACATATGTAACCGAGTACCGTAAAGCGTTACGAGATGCAGGCTTTGATGGTTTTCGCGTCCTTTTGTTTCAACAACAAAGTGGCTTAAAGCAGGCTACTGGAGAAGAATCAGCATTAAAGCTAGACAGTTCCTTTTTCATGACATTTCTTAAAGGTGTATTAATCGGCGACATTTTAAATGCGATTGGCTACCGAATTCGTCCTTATGAAGTTATTGTTGGGGCAACGGATGAAGCTTTAGAACGATGTAAAAAGTTGCTCTATGATACCTTTAGTGAAAGAAAATCAATTATTGCAGCTTTATACCGCTGCCGAAAAATTTTAGCAACTGTAAAAGTTGATCGAACAATCGCAAAACCAAAAGTTAGCATCATCGGAGAATTTTGGGCAATGACAACAGAAGGTGACGGGAATTATCAGCTACAGAAGTTTCTAGAGAGCGAGGGTGCTGAAGTTGAAGTTCAATCACTGACAGCGTGGATTTTGTTCTTAATTTGGGAAGGGCGATACGATACGAAAAAACGCATGCAGCTTCGTAACGATGACGAAGGACGCTTCGGACTAAAAGGAAAAAACCCGATGAAACGTCTAGCAATGCTAAAGGCAGCCGACCTAACAGTCAGAGCATGGTTTCAAGCATATGCAAAAATTATCGGTTTGTACGATTACCATTTACCGGATATGGATGAAGTCGCTGCAGTTGCTAATAAACATTATAACAATCAACTCCGCGGTGGCGAAGGGCATATGGAAGTTGGAAAACTAATTTTAAATGTCATGAAAAAGAAGGTTAATATGACAATCTCAGTAAAGCCCTTTGGCTGCATGCCATCATCTGGAGTTTCAGATGGTGTCCAATCTTTAATTACCGAAAGATATCCAGAGGCAATCTTCCTACCAATTGAAACGACCGGCGATGGTGCTGTTAATGTCTATAGCCGTATTCAAATGATGCTGTTTAAAGCAAAACAAGCAGCGCAAAATGAATTTAAGGATGCCTTAGCAGAAAAAGGCTTAAGTGAAGAAGTGTTGCGTCAATTACAAACAAATAAAACGACACATCCATTAGCGACAAGTACACATGTAGTTGGCTGTACTGCAGCAAATATGGTTTATGGCGTGAACAAGGCCTTTAAACGTTTCTCTTTTAGAAAAACAAAACTAGAGGGAGTCAATTAATAAATTGGGACACTCATATCAACCATGATTCCTTACTCGATTGCATTTTCTATCATTTGGGTTATTATGTTAATCGCTTGGATGACATTAGGAATTGACTTAGGTGCAGGGTCGCCAATTTATTATCCGAATAATTAATTGGTCAGATGCTTCATCATTTAAAAATGGCAACTAGCTGAAGGTTCTTCTTTAGCTTGTTGCCATTTCTTTTGATTACATTAGGTTAGTCCTTCTCTCTCTGTTTGACGATCATTCTCACACCGCGCTTTGGTCTAAGTGTGATAAGTGGTTGTGGTTTTACTACGTGGTGATCAGCAGTTAGTTCTAACTGATAGTTTTGCGCTATACATGCTAACACAAGTACCATTTCCATCAGTGAAAAATGGTTTCCGATACAAACTCTAGGTCCGCCTCCAAAAGGAAAATAGGCATATGTGGGAATTGTCTTTATAAATTCGTTCTCAAATCGTTCGGGTAAAAATAAGTGTGGTTGGTTAAAGAACATTTCGTTACGGTGCATCACATATTGACTCATGACCACCATTTCACCTTTGTTTAAATAATAATCTCCAATTTCTACGTCTTGATCGACTTGTCGACCAATGATATAAGCTGGGGGATATAACCGAAGCGATTCCCTAACAATATTTTGAGTATAATTGAGGTTCGTAAAATGATTGGCTGAAGGCCGATCATTACCTATGACGGTATTTAACTCATAATGGAGTTTCTTTTCAACTTCAGGATGTTGAGCAAGCAAGTATAAAGTCCAAGTAAGAGCATTTGCCGTTGTTTCGTGACCAGCAAGAAATATCGTCATTAGTTCATCCCTAAGTTGCTTGTCGCTCATGCCTAGTCCATCGTCTTCATCTTTGGCATCCATTAAAATACCAAGCAAATCTTCATGCTTTTCTATACCTTGTTTGCGCTTATTGATAATGTCATAAAGAACACCATCAAGTGTTTGAATGGCTTTATTTAAGTTACGGTTGTTTTTCGTAGGAACCCACATTGGGAACTTTACAATCGATCTCATTCTCTTAATCCCAAGCTTCATAACCGCTTCCATCGGTTCTCCAATTACGTTAGATCCTTCGTCAAACTCCATGCTAAACATTGTCTTGCTAATAATTCCTAATGTTATGTTCATCATATCATCAGAAATGGAGCGAATTTCATTGTCACGCCATTTAGTCAGATACTGAAGCGTTGTCTTGATCATGTCTTCTCCATAATTTGTGATATGTGACCTTTTAAAGGACGGTTGTATAAGTTTACGCTGGCGTTTATGAAAAGTTTTTTCGCTAGTCAGAAGACCTTCACCGACGACTGTTTTTAGTGTTTGGATATCTTTTGATTTTACAAACGACTTGTGCTTCGTTACAAGTACTTCCTTTATTAATTCAGGATCATTAATTAGATAGATTTTTTGAAACGGTCCAAGCCGAAATTGGACAAAATCACCGTATTCATTTGTAAGCTCAGTAAGAAAGCCGAGTGGGTCAGCCTGAAATTCCTTTAAGTTACCAGTCAATAGCTGCCCTTTTGGACCAGGAGGTGAAGATAATGAGTCACGCATAATTGTCGCCTCCTCCGTAGTTTGTTTAAAATAATTCTTTTCATTTTATGCAAGCGTAGATAGATTTCTTGGACGAGTGTAGCGAAATTCAATAAGTGGACTTATGCCCTTTTGTTCCAAAGTGAAAAATCGAGGATGTCCATTAGGAACAGTTCACCTCGACTGTAGGAGAGGAGGAGACTGATACTTTGCATACAGACACATCTGATTGTATTCATGAGTGTTTTGATAACCAATGTTTGAGGAACTCCGGTAAACGGCCTTTAATTGCTATGCTTGCGTGACCACCACGGACTCTTTTATACATCTTATTTTTACTAGAAACTAAATTCATGATCGAGGATGTTAGCTGTTCTGGGACAAGCTCGTCATCAGTTGTAGAAACTACTAGTAAGTTTGCTTTTATATTGTTGAGGTCAACCCTCTGTTTATTAATTATTAACTTATTTTTTATGAGCTTATTATCTAAAGCAATATCAAAAATTAATGGTTTTAGTGTTGCCCCAACGAATGGAATATGATCTTTTGCCCACTGATTAAAGCTTCGCCATTTAACCACATATTGTTCGTCGTAGGAATGTTCTAAAAGAGCAAGGTAAGGCGTTAATGAGATGGGGGAAGTTACCAGCTTTATAGCATGATCAATAACATTTGCCGGGATGATGCCATATTGATCAATGAGTTGTTCGATTTTCTTTTGTTCATTTTTTAATTCTTTTCGCCATTGTGCTGTTAAAGGTAGTTCACTAAAATCTAACGGTGTCACAAAAAGAATAAGGTTTTTAATTGGGTCCTTCGTAACAGCAGCATAGATGGTTGCGAGAGTTCCGCCAAGACAATAACCAATGATCGTTATATCAGGTGTTTTCGAGTGTCTGAGCGAGCGTTGGACTGCTTTTTCGATATATCTATTAATATAATCGTCAAGTGTTATATCCTTATCTTCATAGCCAGGGATTCCAAAATCCAATAAATAAACATCATAACCTAGATCTGTAAACGCTTGAATCATACTAGAACCCGGTTTTAAATCAAGAATATACGGCTGACTAACCAATGAATAAATAAGAAATAAAGGTGTCTCGTATTTTTTTTGTTTTGCAGGGTAATACCAAACGACGGCTTTATTTTTCCTCCAAACGGCTGTTTTAGGTGTTTGTCCTACTTCTGGGGCAGGTTTACCCCAAATCGAGGAAAACCCCTTCCAACGCTCAATTTCCTTTTTAAAATCAGGATTTGTCACGTTTATGACCTCGCTTTACTATTGCTTCTAATAGATTGCCAAAGTCATTATGATTTTGTAAATTTCCTGCATTCATGATGACGTTCATTTTAAGGAGTCTTTTTAATTCTGTGATCTCGTTAGTTATTTGTGCATCATTTTCTTCACTGCTAAGGTTGCTTGGTAGGTTGTCAACGATCGTTTCTTGTAAAGGAGTAACTTGATCGGAACTATCTGGAGTTCCATTTTGCAATGCTTCAATGAGAAAACGTACTTGTTCATCTATTGCATCAATTTTTTCTTCAAGTTGTACACCTAGTTTTGCAATGTTTGCGACATCATTTTTTGTAGGTATATTTAATTGCTGGGAAATGGTTTCGGATTTTTTTTGCAATTGAGTGAGGCAGTTTAGGTGTCGGTGGACGCCCTTTTTTAATAGTGTGATCATTTCCTCATCCTCTAGCAATGAATGAATATAGCTTCGAATTTTTGTTTCGGATTTCATCCCTAGCAACTTTAATAACTCGTATATCGTCAGGTCTTTATCTTTACTCATAGCCTTCTCCTTTTTATACTGAATTCGCATGGAGTGTAATTCATGCTGGATTTGTAACAGTATATTCATGGGGGAATCGTGCGTTCTCAAATTGAACATATCGCCTTGTTGGAGTCGACCAATTGGGTACTGCAATCATAGACAAGTGAAAAAGTAAAATATGATTTCTAAGTAAAATAAATTGGCGACTTACGCAAGAGAAAAATCACCATATTCAGTAAGTGTTCAATACTTATTCGATTATTTATAGACCTTTTCACCAGTCTCGATCCGTACCTATGTTTCCACTTCCCATTGAACTATAGTAAGATTTGGGTTGTTGTGATAAATTTAAGAGAATAAGGACATAAGAAAAAGATAAAAAGCCATTTCCATAGGAGGAAATATGTTTTTTTCGTTACGTAATCGAATGTTTGTCATTTTTACACTTATATTAACGGTACCATTTCTTGTTTTATCGATAATCATTCCAAGTTGGTTTACAACTATAATTGAGGATGAAACAATAAGTTCAACAGAGGATATGATGGATCAATACTCTTTTTACATTGATGCGATTACTGTACAAGCTGAAGATTTGGGAAAGCAGGTACTCGTCAATCAGTCAACTCAACAATGGTTAAAATTTGAAAAGAAAAATTTTGATGCCAATAACCCTGATCGCTATTTACTGAGAAATGAGTTAAGAAACCAATTAAATACAATGGTCTTAAATAATTCTCATACAATGTCTGTATCCATTTTTTTGAATGATGGGACAGGAATATGGGGGTATCATCAGTTGCTAGAGGAAACAGAGTGGTTCAAAGACTTTTCAAATCATGATCAGCGTTGGGTAAAAGCACACACAGACTCGTATGGCCACAACGATATGGTTGTCATCAATAGTTTTCTTATCCCTTTGTTTGATATGAATACGCTAGACCTTTCTGGAGTTATAAAAGTTAACTTTCCTTCATTATTATTAAAGACTGCTTTGGGTAAAATTAAGCTTGGTGAAACAGGGCGTGCTCATTTATTAACTAGGCTTGGTGAAAATGTATTATCAGGTCAGATTGAAACTCCTCAATACGTGTTGGAGCATAGCTTAACTCAAATAAATGAAAGTAATCAAAGCAAAGGCTTAATTGAAACTGTTTATGATGGGGAAGAATATTACGTGTTTTTTCAAAAGCTAACAGTTGGTGACTGGGTGTTATTTACTGAAATTACGAAATCTGAGTTGTTTTTTAAGGTAGATCAAATACAAAAGAGATTGTTAATGACAAGTGGTATCATTTTTATTCTAACCTTGATCGCTGCTTATTTACTCTCTACTAATATTGTAGGTCCCCTTGGAAAGTTAGCGAAAGCGTTGGGATTCCTTGAAAGAGGAGAGTTTTCTGAAGCGAAAGGTTTAATGCCATCGATTAAGTCAGATAACCATGAAGTTAGTTATTTAATTAAAGTTTTTCATCAAACGATTGATCGTCTAAACCATTTAATCAAAATTGAGTATGAAGCGAATCTTCGTAGGAAAGATGCAGAATACAAAGCCTTGTTGCTACAAATTAACCCGCATTTTTTGAATAATACGTTGGAAATTATTGGAGGTCTTGCGGCACAAGGTAAAAATAAGGACGTTATAAATGTAAGTGTTTACTTAGGTCGAATGATGAGATATTCGTTGGATACTCATAGTGATGAGGTGAAATTAGGTGAAGAAATCAATTATATTCGTAATTTCACGGATATTTTGAAATTGAGATATGAAGACTCTATTTCTATTGAAATTGAGGAAGATCTAGAAACGAAACATGTGCAGATCATAAAGTTTGTGATCCAACCACTCGTTGAAAATGCTGTTAAATATAGTTTTATTGAAAATACCTTTGCTAAAATCAACATTCGAACAGAAAAGTGTGGCAATAAAATTTTGATTATCGTCGAAGATAATGGAATGGGCATGTCTAGTGAGGTTATTTCAGAGTTGATGAATGTAGATATCGACAATGAAACAAATGATGTTTTAGCTAGTAAAGGAACTAGCATTGGGTTGAAGAATGTCCTTGGTAGATTGAAGTTATATTATGGACAGAACTTTTCATTTAACATAGACTCTGAAAAGAATCGAGGCACAATAATTACATTGTGTATTAAAACAGGGGAGGCTATACATGATGAAGGTATTAATTACAGACGATGAAATTCAAATTCGTAAAGGATTACGCATGAAGCTTGATTGGGAAAAGGAAGGTTTCCAAGTTGTAGCAGAGGCTGCAAATGGAAAAGATGCGCTAAATATATTAAACGAAAATGAGATCGATATCGTTATTACCGATGTGCGAATGCCCATCATGGATGGAATTGAGTTTGTAAAGCAATGTCAGCTAAAATACCCCCAAGTAAAAATGATCGTTTTATCAGGATACTCTGATTTTGACTATGCTAAATCAGCGTTACAAGCAGGAGTTAGAGACTACCTTTTAAAGCCAGTTGCTCCTGACGAACTACTAGATGCATTATCTAGAATTCGTGGAGAAATTGAAGAAGAGAAAAAAACACAAATGGAATCAGAGCGAATCATTCGGCTAGTTCACAATCAGTTTGAGGAAATACGTGAACAATATCTACTTTACCTAGTTAAAGAGGATTGGTCTGAATTAAATATAACAAAAGATAGGTTACAACAGTTAGGGTTGGAATATTTCTCGAATGACCATGTTAAAGTTCAATTTGTTACCGTGGAAATTCGAGATTTAGAAAAAAATGAAAAAGAACTATGGCTTCCGTTTAAAATGCTCTGTAAGGAAATTGCTGAAGGGGTAAAAGGAACATATTCATTTTATGATACCAACTACGCAAATATGGTTCATTTTATTAGTCGTCTAGATGAAGAGCCTTTAACTGGCTCATCGAGCTTTATTCAAGACTTACAAAGGAAAGTGAAACAGTTTTTAAAATTAGAAACGGTCATTGGGATTGGAAAGGTTGCTATAGGATTATCCCAGTTTAAGAACGGATATATTTCAGCATTACTTTCTTGGAGTCAAAGTGAATTAGGTTCACATTCACAGGTGATCGATGGTTCAGCGACAAATGAGATGTTTGATTTTTCAATGGAATTGGAAAAAAGATTAATGAACACAATCGAAAACGTTGATCATAAGGCTTTCGAAACAAACATGAGTGTCATTCTAGGGGAAACCACAAACCAATCGATGATGAAATATTCTTTTGTTGCGAACCGGGTGTTATTTTTGTTAGGGTCTCTGACCAGAAAATACGATATCGATTCAGTGGAAATCAATAACTTGATTTGGAATTGCCAGCAAAGTATCTGGGAACTCAATTCACAAAGTAAAGTAAACGAACAGCTTGTTGATTTAGCTGGTTTGATCATTGAGAATGTGATAAAAATTCGAGCGTCATCTAATGGGGCAAAAATCGTTGAAAATGTTCGACGTTTTTTGGATCAACATTACGGAAGCGAAGTTTCCTTATCTTTATTAGCGGAACACTTCCATATAAATAGCGCATATTTATCGGAAATTTTTAAATCACAAGTAGGACAAACCTTTAGTGATTATTTAATTAATTTACGTATGGAAAATGCGAGGCAATTTTTAAAAGATCCTCAATTAAAGATTATTGATGTGGCACATTTAGTCGGTTTTTCAAATTCCGGATACTTCAGTACAGTATTTAAAAAATACTTTGATCAAACGCCCGTTGAATATCGGAAATCGTTAAATCGTGTTAAGTAACTTGAAGGAAAGGACAATTATATGAAAAATAAGCTTGTTTTGATCATAGTTACATCTATTGTACTTATTTTCACAGGATATACATTGTCCTTTTTCTCTGTCATTTTCACCGATTCAAATGACGAAAATGCAAAGGGAAATCTAGAAGTAACTCAAATAGAGTTAACCTTTTGGAGAGCTAATGGAACGAATTTAGAAAATCGTGCCTACAGTGAGCTGATCTCGGACTTTGAAAAAGCGCATCCTAATATTAAAATTAAGATGGAATTAATTCATTATGGTAATTATGAATTGAAATTGAGAACGGAAATTGCTGCTGGTAATCCTCCTGATATTATGGCTATCGATAGTCCAAACTTGGCTTTGTATGCAAATTCAGGATCGCTTTTATCCATTGACGAAAAGATGAGACAAGAAGGGAATATTATAGATATACCAGCAACAACTCTTAATGGAATGATCTTTAATAATGAGATTTATTTAGCCCCAATTGTAGAATCTGGTTTAGCGCTTTTTTACAGTATGCAATTATTCAGAGAAGCGGATCTTCCATTTCCATCAAACGATCCATACCAACCGATGACCTGGGAGGAAGTCTTAGAGATTGCTAAGAAAATTAATCAACCAGAGAATGGCGTACATGGAATTGATCCAGCACAAGGTTTTGCTGATGGAGAAGCACCAGCTTATTTTAAATTACCGATCCTTTGGCAATTTGGGGCGGAAGTGTTAAATTTGGAGGCAACTACTGCAGACGGATTTTTGAACTCCAATGAGGCATTGACAGCATTACAATTTTATCAAGATCTATATCACAAATATCAAGTTGCACCGATTGAATCACTTCCAAATCCATTAGTAAATGGAAAAGTTGGTATGACTGTTCTAGGTTCTTGGTATTTAGAAGACTTAAAAAAGAACTTTCCTGACTTTAAATTAGGCGAGGATTTTGGAATTGCCCCTTTACCGATTGGCAAAAATCAAGTCGCACCAAATGGGGGCTGGGCGCTCGGAATATCCTCAAAAACAAAATATCCTGAAGAAGCATGGCAATTTATTCACTATTTGACGAATGATGATGGAGCTAAGAATTATGTGGAAGTTACTGGAGATTTACCGGCTAGATACTCAGTAGCTAATCAATTTCCTGAACTGAATGAATACCCTAAAAATATCTTTGTGATCCAAGCTCAAAACTTTGCGAAAAACCGCCCGATTACTCCGGTCTATCCTGTCGTCAGTGAGGCTATTAAGACACTGTTTGAAGATGTTGGGATAGGTAAAAAAGATGTTAAAATCTCTGCAGATGAAGCAGTAGAAAAAATTAATGCTAGCTTAAATGATATAAGCAGATAATCCTCTAGGTTAAATCTAGAGGGTTTTTTGTGTTTTTTAGAACCTTTAATTTTTATATGTATGAATCCAAAAATATTAAACTCTAAAATTACGACCATTTGTTATAGTGAAAAGTAATTTATGAAGTAACTAAAATGAATTAAGGGGTGACGATCTTGTTTTTTTCTTCTAAAAAAATCTTACTTTGTTTAGCAATTACTTTAACTGGGATAGTTGGATGCAGTCAGACTATAAGTTTAGATTACGAGGCAAATGATGACTATTATACTGAAAGATATCGGCCACAGTATCATTTTTCGACTTTAGCCGGAAATTTAGCTGACCCGAATGGATTGATCTATTTTAAAGGAGAATACCATTTATTTCATCAAAAAAACGGTCACTGGGCCCATGCCATTAGTAAGGATTTATTGCATTGGGAGCATCAACCGATTGCATTGGAACATGATGAACTAGGACAGGCTTTATCTGGCAGTGCTGTCGTGGATTGGAATGATTCAACAGGCTTTTTTGACGGTAAAGCTGGTTTAGTCGCGATCTATACGAGTACGGTTGGTGGCGAAGCTCAAAGTATTGCTTATAGTAAAGATAGAGGGAGAACATGGGAGCGTTATGAGGGGAATCCAGTGATTAAAAACCCTGGGATCAAAGACTTTAGAGACCCTAAAGTTTTTTGGCATGATGAGACAGAAAAATGGGTTATGGTTGTCTCAACTGATAAAAGTGTTACATTTTTTGGTTCAGATAACTTAATTAATTGGCACTACCTTAGCCGATTTGGAGATGGGCAAGGTTCACATGCAGCTGTTTGGGAGTGTCCTGATCTTTTTCGTTTAGCAGTTGATGGAGACGAAGGTAACGAAAAATGGGTTTTGCACGTTAGCATTGGTGATAACAATAAAACAAATGGCTCAACTGCTCAATATTTTGTTGGTGAGTTTGATGGCGAGCAGTTTATAAATGATCATTCACCTGAAACAGTTTTAATTACTGATTATGGTCAAGATTTTTATGCTGCACAATCATTTTCCGATATTCCGAAAAAAGATGGGAGGAGAATTTGGTTAGCTTGGATGGCAAATTGGAGATATCCATATCAAAGTCCAACAGACCCATGGATGGGAGCAATGTCTATTCCTCGAGAATTATCTTTAAAAACGATGGAGGATGGTAGTGTTCGATTGTTTCAGGAACCGATTAAAGAAATAAAAAAATTGAGAGCAAATGAGTATTCTATCAAAGAGTTAGAAATTGAAGGGGATTATCGTATTACTGATTTTTCTGGAACAACATTTGAATTTGAGGGTATCATTCAATGGGAGGATGTCGAGGAGATTGGCATTCGTGTCCGTCAGTCAGATGAAGAAGAAACAGTCGTTGGACTAAATACAATCACAGAAACAGTTTTTGTTGATCGAACGAACTCAGGATTTGATAGAATCATTGATCGTAATGGTGAATTTTTTCAATTTGGTTCTCGCTATGAAGCCAATTATCCAGCCTATAAAAAACAGTTGAAACTGCGAGGATTTATTGATGAATCATCCATCGAGATATTTGTAAATGATGGCGAATTGGTCTTTACAAATTTAATTTATACTAACTCAACAAACAGTGGGATTGAACTTTACACAAAAGGTGGGAAAGCTGAGGTAGTATCCTTAAATTTCTTTCATCTTCACTCGACCTGGAGAAACCCTCCAAAAGAAGATGAAATAACACAAATTGTCGTAAATGAAGATCGTATTCATATAAAAGTAGAAGAAGAGACTACAGTAAAAGGACAAGTAAAACCTGACTGGTTACATGGAAATGGAGATCAACTACTTTGGTTTGTAGAGGATCCTGAGATCATTGAATTAGCGAATGATGGAAGTAGCGCTATAATCAAAGGGAAAAAAGTGGGAACAACCCAAGTGGTCGTAACAGATATAAACCAGACAGTTGAGAAGAAAGTTAGTGTAAGAGTAACTAGTAAATAAAATTATGAATGGATAGGTAATCCCCTAGTTAAAGGGGATTTTCTATTTTTCAAGGTTAGTAAAATACTTTCTAAAAAGATAAGTAATAATTTTTGAACTTAGAAAACTGTCTTGCTGCAAGACACATCAATAAATAAAGTTTTTTGCGACGAGTAAACGAAGTGACGCAGGAGCAGCGCCTAGCCCCACGAGGTCAAATAACAGGAAAAAGGTACTTTACTTCTTCCTTGATAAAAAGTGAAAAAGTGCACTTTTACTGTAAAAAGATTTTATATAGAACGTGTTGTAAAACATATGCATGTTTTCATGTGCGAAACATCCAAAAATATTAGATGTTCAGAACCAATAATATTGAACTATTTCTTGTAATAATTTTGTTAAATTTGTAATAGATCAAGAATTACTTGATAAATTGTGAAAGCGCTTTTCATGGGGGCACTTATCTTATCAAAAGGAGGTTACTAGCTTGCAAATAAAAACGGAAAAAGAAACAGTGCTTGAAATAAAAACTAAAAGAAAACTAGTTTCAAAATTGAAGCATCAAATCGATTATATAAAGAAGAATTATATCCTTTATTTGCTTATTGCTCCAGCTATTATTCTTACAATTATTTTTAAGTATGTTCCGATGTATGGGGCAACAATTGCATTTAAGGATTTTAGCCCAATGAGAGGAATCATGGGCAGTGAGTGGGTGGGCTTTAAGCACTTTACAACCTTTTTAGAGTCACCAAATTTCCTGAATATCTTTATGAATACGCTTAAATTAAGCTCTTTTGAATTGTTGATAGGTTTTCCGATCCCAATCATCTTAGCGTTGATGCTTAATCAGTTAAGGAGAGCAAAGGTTAAAAAGAATATACAATTAGTTTTATATGCACCGCATTTTATTTCCGTAGTAGTAGTTTCAGGGATGGTATTTCTTTTTCTATCACCGGCAGGTCCAATTAATGCGATATTAACGATTTTTATGGATAAGCCAGTTTCGTTCATGTCCAACCCAGATTCGTTTAGGTCGATTTACATTTTGTCTGGAGTATGGCAAGGGGCGGGCTGGGCATCAATCATTTATGTTGCAGCACTCGCCAATGTTGACCCTCAGTTACATGACGCAGCAACCGTTGATGGTGCTTCCTTATTACAACGTATTTGGCATATAGACATACCAACGCTGAAGCCCGTGATGGCAGTACTTTTTATTCTGGCAGCAGGTGGGATCATGGCAATTGGTTTTGAAAAAGCATATTTATTGCAAACATCAATGAACATCCCTACATCTGAGATTATTCCAACTTATGTTTATAAAAGAGGTTTACTTGCAGGGGATTATTCATTCGCTACGGCTGTTGGTATATTTAACGCTATTATAAACGTGTTTTTATTACTGTTTGTTAACCAAGTAGTTAAGAAGTTAAATGAAGGTGAAGGTCTGTTATAGGAAGGAGGAAACTGAATGAACAACTCAAAAGGCGACCGTATGCTGTTATTAATCAATCATGTTTTATTAGGTGTCATTGTACTTGTTGTTCTAGCCCCACTTTTATACGTATTACTGGCATCATTTTTACAACCAAATGTGTTAATTTCAAAAGGGCTTTCTTTCAATGCAACTGACTGGACACTCGAAGGCTACAAACGAATTTTTAGTGATGGGACGATACTGAGAGGGTTCTTTAATTCATTATTGTATGCGACTACCTTTACGATTGTAACGGTAACAGTCTCAGTTCTAGCAGGATATTCGTTGTCGAATGATGATCTAGTTGGTAAAAAGGCGTTTATGATCTTTTTTCTAATAACGATGTTCTTTAATGGGGGACTAATCCCAACATATTTAGTTATTAGAGATTTAGGAATGCTTAACACGATTTGGGCAATTGTACTTCCAAACGCGATCTCTGTTTGGTTCATTATTTTAGCAAGAACGTATTTTAGAGCTATTCCGAAAGAATTGAAGGAAGCAGCTAGAATTGATGGAGCATCAGAGTTTGGCATCTTCTTAAAAATTATTTTACCTTTATCAAAACCGATCATTTTTGTGTTAGCTTTATATGCCTTCATTGGACAATGGAATGCATATTTTGATGCAATGATTTATCTTGATGATCGGGAACTTTTCCCGTTGCAATTAGTTCTTCGTTCAATACTCATACAAAATGAAGTGCAACCTGGTATGATTAGCGACCAGCTAGCAATGGCAGAATTACAAAGAATTTCAGAGATGATTAAATACTCTTCCATCGTTATTGCCAGCTTACCATTATTAATTATGTATCCTTTTTTCCAAAAGTATTTTGAGAAAGGCGTTATGGTAGGTTCATTAAAATAATATAAAAAATCAAAGTGAGGAGAATTACAATGAGAAAAATATTAAAAACCATGTCAGCATTGCTACTCTCAGGAATGTTACTTGCAACAGGTTGTAGCAGTAAAACCACTCAATCTTCTTCTTCTGAAGACTATGGTCTTTCAGGCGTAGCGTTACCGTTACAGGACAAAGTAACATTGAACTTTATGTCACAAAGTTCACCATTAGCATCAACAGATCCTAATGAAAAATTAATTTTTAAAAGGTTAGAAGAAAAGACGAATGTTCATATTAATTGGCGTAATTTTACATGGGATAACTTTGCAGAAAGAAGAAACTTAGCTTTTGCAAGTGGTGAGCTTCCAGATGCGATCTTTGATGCAGCTTTAGGTGATTATGATCTATTAAGACTAGCAAAAGACGGTTCTATTATTCCTGTAGAGGATTTAATTGACCAATATATGCCTAACTTACAGAAAGTATTAGAGAAAGCTCCTCAGTATCGAGCGATGATGACAGCTCCAGATGGTCATATTTATTCATTTCCTTGGATTGAAGAATTAGGTGCTGGTAAAGAAAGTATTCACTCTGTAGACGTATTTCCATGGATTAACGTGAGCTGGTTAGCTGAACTTGGATTAGAAATGCCAACAACGACAGAAGAATTAAAAGAGGTACTGATTGCCTTTAAAGAAAATGATCCAGCTGGAGATGGTAAAACAATTCCAATGTCATTTATTTATGGTCATGGTGGAGAAGATTTAACTTTCTTGTTTGGATCATTTGGATTAGGTGATAACTGGGATCATACAGTTGTAACAGATGATGGGAAAGTTGTATTTACAGTAGCGGAAGAAGGATATAAAGAAGGTATTAAATATTTTAACGAGCTATATGAAGCAGGTTTGATTGATATTGAGGCATTTGAGCAAGATTGGAATACGTATATTTCAAAAGGTAAAGAAAATCGTTATGGTTTATATTTCACATGGGATAAAGGTAACATTACAGGAATGAATGACACATATGATCTTATGCCAGCTCTAGCAGGTCCTGATGGACACAAAAATGTTACGAGAACAAATGGGATGGGCTTTGATCGAAATCGAATGGTTATTACAAGTGCAAATAAAAACTTAGAATTAACAGCAAAATGGATTGACGCACTTTATGAACCACTACAATCAGTGCAAAACAACTGGGGTACTTATGGTGATAATGAGCAACAAAACATTTTTGAATTTGATGAAGCAGCAGCTATGTTAAAGCATTTACCATTAGGAGATACGTCACCTTGGGAATTAAGACAAAGAACATTTACTGCAGGGCCATTAGCTATTTTAGATAGTTATTATGGGAATGTTACGACCAAACCAGATGATGCAGCTTGGAGATTAAATTTAATGAAAGATGTAATGGTTCCTGACATGAATGCTGAAAATATTTATCCGAGAGTATTCTTCTCAATTGAGGAGCTTGATAGACTTTCTACGATCGAAACAGATTTATTTCCTTACGTAAAAAGAAAACGTGCAGAATGGATTACAAATGGGAAAGTTGAAGCTGAATGGGCAGAATATTTAACCGAACTTGATCGTCTAGGTTATCCAGAATGGTTAGAAATAAAGCAAGAAGGGTATGATCGTTCTACAAATTAAGTAACGGTGCCTGCCACCACCCGGATTTTGAAGTCTTGGTGGTGACTGGCATTTTGTTTAAAAGTAAGAAAGGATAATAGCGCACTTTATTGAACTGCTGCCTCTCGGGTCCAGTTGGCTCTCGTGGCAAAGCTGTATGAAGTAACTCTAAGGAGCATCTTATGATGTGGTTGAGATCAGTTGCTTTTGTATTCGATAGGCAGGTGCCTGGAGCTTTTCTTGTTAACATAATGTAAAGGAGAGGGTTTGAATGACTTTGAAATATAAAGAGAAACATCGACCACAATTTCATTTTTCTCCCGAAGAAAAATGGATGAATGACCCGAACGGCATGGTATTTTTTAATGATGAATACCACCTTTTTTATCAATATCATCCACATGGAACCACATGGGGACCGATGCACTGGGGACATGCGGTTAGTCGAGATTTAATTTGTTGGGAACAGCTTCCAATTGCGTTATACCCTGACGAGCATGGGGCAATTTTTTCAGGTAGTGCGGTTGTAGACTGGGATAATACTTCAGGCTTTTTTGAAGAGGGGCCAGGTCTAGTGGCCATTTATACGAGCGCGGATCACTATCCTGACTCAGACAGACCACTCCAACGCCAAAGCATAGCTTTTAGCAAGGACAACGGGAGAACATGGGTTACTTATGAAGGAAATCCAGTCCTTTCTGATGAAAACATTACGGATTATCGTGATCCGAAAGTGTTTTGGCATCATGAAACAAAGAAATGGGTGATGATATTAGCAACTGGTCAAACAGTCATGATTTATACATCCCCGAACTTAAGAAATTGGGAATTTGCAAGTCAATTTGGTCATGATTCTGGCTCACATGATGGTGTTTGGGAATGCCCTGACTTATTTAAATTACCTATAGATGGTGATGAAAACAACCAAAAGTGGGCGATGCTCGTAAGTATTGGTGATAACGGAAAGAGTAAAGAAGGTTCTAGAACTCAATATTTTATCGGAGATTTTGATGGAACTACTTTTGTCAACGAAAATCCCGACGAAACAATTCTATGGTTAGATTACGGCAGAGATAATTATGCAGGAGTGAGCTGGTCTGACATTCCAAATGAAGATGGCAGACGAATATATATCGGGTGGATGAGCAATTGGCGTTATGCAAATTTAGTGCCAACAGAGGTATGGAGAAGTGCGATGACATTACCAAGGGAACTTTCGTTAACTTCAGGTGAAGAGGGAGTCCGTTTGGTACAAAATCCAGTAGCTGAAATTGAAGGTATACGTAAGGAAACAAAAGTCCATGAAGATCTTGTGATTACAGACACCGATACTTCTTATCCAATTAGTGAGTTAACAGAAGTGAATCTTGAATTTAAAAAGGAAAATGCAACTTCATTTGGGCTTGTTATTCAAAGTTCTCAAGAGGAAAAGACTATTATTCATTTTGATGTAGCCAAAGAAATGTTATTTGTGGATCGGACTAATTCTGGAGATAATAGCTTTTCAGATTCATTCCCTACAGTCCAAGAAGCTCCTTTGAAATTAAAAGATGGTATTCTCAAACTCCAAGTGTTTATTGATACTTCTTCAATTGAAATTTTTGCAAACGATGGAGAAGTAGCTGTTACTAGCTTAATTTTCCCGAATGAGGCAGTGAATCAACTTCAGTTTTTTTCAAATGAAGGAATAACAAACGTGCCGATATTAAGAGTAACTGAACTTAATTCTATTTGGAGTAAATAATTTGAAAGCTCTAATCAATGTATTGGTTAGAGCTTTCTTCTTAAGGTAAGAAAGGTGGAGAGTAAACTTGAAAAATCGTTCAGTTATCTGTATTGGAGAATTGCTAATCGATTTTTTCTGTACAGATGTGGATATTGATTTAGTGGAGGGGAAGAATTTTCAAAAGCAGGCAGGTGGAGCACCCGCGAATGTATGTGCAACAATTGCCAAGTTAGGGGGAACTGCTTTATTTAGTGGAAAAGTTGGAAATGATCCTTTTGGCCATTTTTTAAAACGTACTTTAGATGAAGCAAACGTTGATACATCGTTGGTTGTATTAGATGATAAGAAACCAACGACTATGGCTTTTGTATCCTTACAAAAAAATGGGGAAAGGGATTTTGTCTTTAATAGAGGTGCTGATGCGTTTTTATCAGAGGGTGACCTCGATAAAGAAAAATTAAAAGAAGCTAGCATATTACATTTCGGTTCAGCTACTGCGCTATTATCCGATCCCTTTCAATCTCTATATTTAAACACGATGAAATCAGCAAAAACGGAAGGCAAATTTATTTCATTTGACCCTAATTATCGATCAGCACTTTGGGGTAGTAATGAAACGATTTTTTGTGATTTAGTTAAGCAAGGCGTCGCTCTAGCGGACTTTGTTAAGGTTAGTGATGAAGAACTTAAAATCATCACAGGTGAAAGTGAATTAGAGAAAGGTATTCTAGTCCTTCATCAACTAGGAGCAAAAGTAGTAGCAGTCACCTTAGGAAAAGAAGGAACAATGATTTCAAATGGAATGTATTCAGAAATAGTGCCTAGTATTTCAGTTATTTCGGTCGATTCAACAGGTGCTGGAGATGCATTTGTAGGCGCTACTCTTTTCCAATTGGCTAAAGAAGAGAATCCTAAAGAGGTTATAAAAGATTTTGAAGATCTTAAAAAAATCATTTTCTTTAGTAATATTGTTGGCGCCTTAGTATGCACGAAAGTAGGTGCAATCTCTGCAATACCAACCATTGAGGAGATTGAAGGGTAGCGATTTTTTTTTAGGGAAGTAAGGGGACGGTTCTTGAAAGGAACAATCGGATGTTTTGCACAAAAAAAGCACATTAAGCAGGTTTAAGCTGCACAATGTGCTTCTTTTATTTTCTCAAAAGTGTATGTGTTCTAATTTGTATTGTGTTCCGACACAAATTCAAATTTTGTTACTTTCTCATGAAACGCCCTTTTCAATCATAGATTGTGATAAGGACATCTGAGGAGGGATACACCAATGACGAATGACCGTGATTTAGTAAAGGCTATTGACGAAATTACTGAAATTGCCGAGGGTTTTGGCCTAGATTTTTACCCGATGCGCTATGAAATTTGTCCAGCAGATATTATTTATACGTTTGGTGCTTATGGGATGCCAACGCGCTTTTCGCACTGGAGTTTCGGTAAACAATTTCATCGTATGAAACTACAATACGATCTTGGTTTAAGTAAGATTTATGAATTAGTAATTAATTCAAACCCATGTTATGCGTTTTTACTAGATACAAATACGCTTATTCAAAACAAGCTCATTATTGCTCACGTATTAGCGCACTGTGATTTTTTCAAAAATAATGCACGGTTTTCTAATACACGAAGAGACATGGTTGAAAGCATGACAGCGACAGCGGAACGAATTGCCCATTATGAGATGGTCCATGGAAAGGAAGAGGTTGAAACGTTTTTAGATGCCGTTCTAGCAATTCAAGAACATATTGATCCAAGTTTGCTACGACCTAAACTTGCTTGGTCGATTGAAGATTTAGAGGAAGAAGATGATAACGCAAAACGAAGCTCCCCATATGATGATCTATGGGATTTAGGAAAGAAAGATGATGAACCAAAACCGAGGAAAAAGAAAAAGCACTTCCCACCACAACCTGAAAAAGACATTCTCTTATTCATTGAAGAATACAGCCGTGAGCTAGAGCCTTGGCAACGAGACGTCTTAACGATGATGCGTGAAGAAATGCTCTACTTCTGGCCACAGCTAGAAACGAAGATCATGAACGAAGGCTGGGCTTCGTATTGGCATCAACGTATTTTGCGGGAGATGGATCTCACATCTTCTGAGTCGATAGAGTTTGCGAAGTTGAACGCAGGTGTCGTGCAGCCATCAAAGACTCAGATTAATCCGTATTATTTAGGATTGAAAATCTTTGAGGATATTGAAGAGCGCTACAACAACCCGACAGAAGAAATGAAAAAGCGTGGTGTTTTGCCTAACAGTGGTCGTGAGAAGATGTTTGAGGTAAGGGAAATTGAATCAGATATCTCATTTATCCGTAACTATTTAACGAAAGACCTTGTCATGCGTGAAGACATGTACCTGTTCCAAAAACAAGGACGCGATTACAAAATCGTTGATAAAGCTTGGACAGAAGTTCGTGATCAGTTAATCAGTATGCGTGTAAACGGTGGCTTTCCATTCATCTCTGTCACAGATGGAGACTATTTAAAGAATGGAGAACTTTACCTAACTCATTATTATGAAGGTATTGAACTTGATATTAAATATTTAGAAAAGGTCATGCCATATCTCCAACAGTTATGGGGACGCCCGGTGCACATGGAGACACAGATTTCAGAGAAGCAAATTGTGTTTACGTATGATGGGAAGAAGATTCATAGAAGGTATTTGTAGTAGATGAGGCTGTCTCCGGTGAGGCAGTCTTTATTTCATTCTATTTTTAGACGGATGAATAAAATGCATTGGAATTAAAGCCATACAAAGGGAATATCTTTTTAATGATACATAAACATGTGCTATAATAATGTTAAGTAACTTAATTTGTTCGATAGGTCTTAATGATTAATACTTATTTCTGTTTTTAGTTGAGATTAAATGTTTGTTAGATTAATAAAAGAGAGGTGGTAATATGGGCATAACTCCTGAATATATTGTCCTTCTTGGGGCACTTCTGTTAATAGTTGGTGTAGTTACTACAAAGTTCTCAAGTCGATTAGGGGTTCCGGCCCTAGTACTATTCATAGCAGTGGGGATGTTAATCGGAAGTGATGGACTAGGGATCATTTACTTTGATAATGCCAAAGTTGCACAATTAATCGGGATTGTGGCTTTAGTAATTATCTTATTCGAAGGTGGATTACAGACGAAATGGTCAACGGTTAAGTCTGTGGCAGTTCCTTCCTTGTCCTTAGCAACTTTAGGGGTCCTTTTGACCACTTCTGTGGTTGCAGTAGCCGCAAAACTTGTACTAGACGTGTCTTGGGTAGAGGGTTTCCTATTTGGTGCAATTGTTGGGTCGACAGATGCCGCAGCGGTTTTTGCAGTACTAAAGGGGCAGAATATCAAAGCTCGTTTAGGAGCAACGTTAGAAGCTGAATCAGGAACGAACGATCCGATGGCTGTATTTTTAACTTTAGCTTTCATTCAATTAATTCTTGCAGATCAGCCAAGTATCTTTTTAATGGTGGGTTCTTTTTTCTGGCAAATGGGAGTAGGTTTGCTATTGGGCTTGGTATTTGGAAAGATGGCTACCATTGCTATTAATCATATTAAGTTAGATTCGAGTGGTTTATATCCTGTTTTTGCACTAGCATTTGCTTTATTAACATACAGTGTAACGGCGTTACTCGATGCCAGCGGGTTATTGGCTGTTTATGTTGCGGCTTTGTTGATTGGAAATGCAGAAGATTTAACCTATCGACAGTCGATCTTTCGTTTTAATGAAGGATTTGCCTGGATGATGCAAATTTTAATGTTTATGCTTCTAGGCTTATTGGTTTTTCCACATCAACTATTTACACTAAGTGTAATGGCGAAAGGTTTATTACTTTCTATCATCCTAATTATAGTAGCACGCCCATTGGCCGTATTTATATCGCTAATCGGCTTGAAGTATAAAATTAAAGAGAAGATATTCCTATCATGGGCTGGCCTTAGAGGAGCAGTTCCGATTGTTCTAGCCACGTTTCCAATGTTAGCTGGATTACCAAATAGTCAATTGTTTTTTAACGTAGTTTTTTTCGTTGTATTGACATCAACGCTTATTCAAGGGTCAACGATTTCATATTTTGCTAGATTGCTTGGTTTAACTGGGAAAAGAAAAATTCAATCTTCGCATTCTTTGGAGTTAGTTTCCATTGGAAAGAGTGATGCAGAAATTATAGAGTTTGTAGTGGATGAAAAAAGTGTTATAAATGGAATGAAATTAAATAACATAAAGTTTCCCGATAAAGTTTTAATAAATGCCATCATACGTCATGATGAGTTGATTACTCCTACTGGGAATACAGAACTATTATCAAATGATATCCTATATGTTCTTACTTCCCGAGAAAGTAAGAGGGAATTAAAAGAACTAATAGATGAAAAAAAGGAAGATCAGCATTTAGAAAAAGTATCAGAAACAATCATCTAAATCATATTTCGTAAGAGAATAAAGAGGCTGGGACATAACAAAGTATCAGACACCGTCAGGCACCGAATATAGACATATGATAAATCTGTACGTCTATATTTAGTAGGAGCCGCTTGGTGTCAGACACTTTTGTCCCAGCCTCTTAATCTTAAAGTTAAGCTCTTCTTTTCTTCACTTCGATCATTTCTGTTACAAAGGATGCTTCAAGAATTCAGAAGGATCCTTTGTTAAAACCACCTCTCTAAGTTTTCGGTAAGTGAGCCTGTCAGGTATACCATATATTAAATGTATTTGGTCACTAGAATAACCGACAGCTTCATGTGTTATCTTCCTCAAAATTTTATAAATTCACATCAATCTTTGAAGGTACGTCTTCGTCTTTTTTAATACCAATATATTTCATTGTTTCGCCTCTTGATGAATGATGGAAGATTTTTTGGAGTAAAGAAACGGCTACTCCACCTGAATACGCATGATAGCCGAATGTTTTTCGGAGTGTATGAGTACCAATTTTTGATTCAATACCAACCTCTTTGGCAACTGAATTAATAATTCGATACGCTTGTTGACGAGTAATTGGAAAGTTTCCCTTTTTAGATTTAAAAATGTAATCGTCACAAGAAAGTGAAGGGACAGTAGCCATATACACTTCAACTGATTTTTTAACCTGATTATTTAGATAAACAGAATATATTTGCTTGTCTTTTAATTGTAGGAATTCTTTAATTGCTCCTTCTTTATCGACAATTTGATGCTTCTTAATATTTAGTAAATCACTTATTTTTAACCCAGTATTAATACCTAGTGTAAATAATAGGTAATCCCTTTTTGATCTATCAAATAGGACATTCTTAATCTCACTTATTTTCTGTCGATCTTTTATAGCTTCAACAAATTCCATATTGGGTATTCACCTTCTTCTTAAGTTACATAAGATCATTATAGCATAGTTATAAGTAACGTAATTTTCTGTTATCTTATTAATGGTCAGAAAAATAAAATATTTTCCCTTCCGCGTTACAAATTCTATGAAATAAAACCTACTACAACAAAAATAATATGCACTAATTTTTGGAAGTGGTGACATTATGGAAATACATAGTGAATTATTGTTTAGTAAGTTTTAATCTAGTACGTCGCTGTCGTTTTATACTGTAAAATACAAATATAGCGTAAGCGGAAAAGGGAACGAATGAGAAAATTGAAAATCACAAAAACTTTTTGGAACGAAACAAAAAGTTTTTCAGTCTAATAGGTAGGATCAACAGGCAGCACGATATTTATAGTGAAATTTAATATACGAGAGGAGGGATTGGTGTGTCTATCATCAACTCGTTTTTTAAACGCTCAAAAGCATCGACATTTGAAGCGTTAATTAAACAAGAACAAGGAAAGCTTTATAAAGTTGCTTATTCATACGTGAAAAATGAGCAAGATGCTCTTGATATTGTTCAAGAGTCAATCATTAAAGGTTATAAATCATTTCATAAATTGAAAGATACTCAATTATTTTTAACATGGATGACGCGGATCGTCATTAATTCCGCGATTGATTTTCTCCGGAAATCAAAGGATGTCATTGTCCTTGAAACGGAATGGTTTGACCCAGGCATTAATCAGGAAAACAAATCTGTGATGGAGCTCGATGTAGCGACTGTCTTTGACAAACTAAAGCCAGAACAAAAGACCTTGTTGCTTCTACGCTTTTATTACGGCTATTCAATCTCAGAAATTGCCGAGATCCTTGAGAAGCCCGAGGGAACGATAAAGTCAAAATTACACAGGACACTCAATCAAGTTAAGGAAAAACTAGGTAAAGGGGGAGAAACCTATGGGGAACTTTCAACGCGATATTAAAAGGATGGTCGAGGAAGTAACTGTACCGACTGACAAGCTTGATGCTACTGTAAATGCTGCTTTAAAAATTGCAAAAAACAAGGAGAGCTCTACTAATTCAAAAAAGCGAAACTACTTAGCGGGAGTTGCCTCAATTTTTCTGTTAGCAATAGGTTCATTATTAATTAGCACGTATTTACTTGGAACTGCGACCAACGAAGTGAGTGAGTCTATTTTTCACAAACTAGGTGATGTTGGCTTGCAACGAATGGTCGAGGAAGGAAGGGTCACTGATCTATCATTAGAAGCGGTCGATCAGGAAATCAAGGTTACCCTTGAAGAAGGCTACCTCGATAATAATCAGCTAGCCATTTCCTATCATATAGAAATGGAACAGGATATTGAAAACGTGTCGTTTGAATTATTTGTAGATGGAAGTTCTGTCGGTCGTGTCGGTTATACAGGGGGGGCTGGCAGTAGTTCTATCCCTATACCTCATAGTGATATCTTCTATTTTGAGCCAACCAAAAGCTTCCCTGTTCATCCTGAACTGAGACTACAGTTTCACCAAATTAATCAGGTCCAAGGAGACTGGTCCTTTAGCTTTGATTTAAAAAAGGAAACGGAGCTCTATGAAGTGACTAACTATGCATTTAAAGAAGATCATAACGGACAATTTTTTTCTATCGATAATATAATTCAAACACCTTCGAGGATACAGCTATCAACAACAACGAAGCTTCTAGCAGATGAAGTGAGTGATGGCTTTCGTGACCAGTGGATTTCGATTGTAGCGGTTGCTGAAAACGGCGACAATGTCTTCTACACTGATTTCAGTCGTAGTAGTAATACTGAACATGCGTATGCTAAAAATCATTTCCCAGATAAATTACTTGAGACTGTTAAAGTCGCTAGAGGAATCGCTTCTAACTCATATAAAATTGTCCCTTACTTCGTGACGTACAAAGGTCAGGAATTCCGTTCCGATTATTCAACGGGCTACATTTGGGATGAAATAGCAGCCCCACTTGAAAAGGGAACTGTACTAGAAATGGCTTCACCGATTAAAGTCGTCGAGATCGATTTTGGTAAAGAACAGACAGTTGTCTATTATGAAATGGACGCAACACTACCCGTCTTTCCAGTGATCATTGACCGAGAAAGCGAGCAGGAGTATGAGCCTATTTCTTTTAAACATCAAGGGACAAAAGTAGCGGTAACGTACCCTAAGGTTCCAGAAAAAAAATCAATCGAGCTGTATATGTATGATGCGACGTACCAAGTATTTTCAGACTTGGAAATAGAGATTGAGCTAAAGTAAACCAAATAATGAGTGATATCAATTATTTAGAGAAGGTTATACCGTATCTCTAACAGTTATGGGGACGCCCAGTGTATATGGTAATACAAATTTCAGAGAAGTAAAATGTGTTTACGTATGATCGGAAGAAGATTCATAGAAGGTAGTTGTAGGATGTAAAAGCTGTCTTATAAAAAAGGCCTGTATCGATGATTACCAAGTAATCGCAAATACAGGCTTTTTTTCGTGAACTTATCTAGTTATATGTGGAACTATTATTTTTTTACTAATGGAACTTTGATTGATAGTTTGAACTTTTTTATAACTAATATTATTATCAACAATGGAAGGTGTATCGTCAGAACACCAGCTAATATACGTAACCATGGGCTTGCAACGATTTGTTCAAGTGGAATAACTTGAGAAAGTGGCAAAAGTAGTAGGAGTTCAAAAAGTACTAATAAAATAAATGAAATAATACCAATAATAAATCCATAAAGGACCTTTAAGCGAAATAAAACTATGACTAATAAGGTAAAGACCGTCAAGCTAATTAGCGGTTTAATTGAAGTATCCATAAAAATATTTAAACTAAAAGATACTCCACCATAAATGATTGCGAAAATAATCATAGATTTTAAATTTTTCTTTACAGAAATATTAAAGAGAGCAAATGATACTGCTAGTAGTAAAAAAGCTTCTGGTACAGATAATAAAAAATAACTAAACCAAGTCATGATATCTTCCTTTCTGATTGCACGTTGATGCTAATTGCATGATACCACAAAATTCGAGTGTTTTCGATATTTTTCTAGTCTGATATGGGTGGATAGATATAAGAAAAAAGATGTTGCCGTATTAAAGTGCGCTCCATCTTTTATATGTTTTATTCCCTGTCGTTTGGTCATTTAGGTTGATTATAGTACTGGTCATGTTTCTTTCATCATTGGTAAGCTAATTTGGAAACATACTAAGTTATTTTTTGTTTCAATCTGTAATGAGCCACTGTACTTTTCTGTAATGTCTCGAATAATTGCTAATCCATAGCCTCTGTCACCGGATGTTGACTTACTAGAGTACCCAACTTCAAAATAATCTTCTTTAAACTCTTTTGCTTTAGAGGTATTTTTGACGATAAGTATAATTTTTTTATCTAATAAAAAAGTATCTAGTTTAATTATCCGTTCTTTATTAGGTAGCTCATATGTAGCTTCATAGGCATTATCTAGCAAGTTACCAAGTAATCGAATTAAATCAGTAGAAGATAGAACTTGAACAATTTCTTCATTTGCTATATTAAGCTCGAATGGTATATCTTCTTTCTTATACTTATCCATTTTCGAATATAACATTGACGCGAGAATTGGGTTTTTAATTGTTAAGACTTGATTAGTAATGCGAATTTCACCAATCATTTCTTTGATGTAATTATCAGCTACCTCATAGTTTTTTAATTTCATTAACCCAGAAATTACAGTTAGGTGGTTGTTAACATCATGACGGTCAGAACGAACGGAAGCAACTAAAGATCGGAATTCTTCAATGTGAGTATATTCTGTGTCAAAAACTTTTTGTTTCTCCTGACGTTTATAGTACTTTGCAAGCATGTAGAGTGATAATACATTTAAAAGGACTACGATTATTAAGTAAATTGGAATGCCAATGATATTTAGAAAATCGTCTTTGAAATAAACCACTGAAACAATATAATAAAAAACTAATAATATTTGAACTAAAACGATAACTGCCAAATGAACAACATTCATAAATTTATGCACTAATGGCCTTAATAAATTCTAAAAGCCATTTTCCCCTTAAAAAGTAATCTTTCTAGCAAAAATTATACCATATTTAAATATTCGTTAATGTATTTTTTGTCAATGGTACCAAAAGATTAAATTTACTAGGGTTGGCAGGATTTACAACGACAGCAGTGTAATTATGTCCGTAATCACTTTATTAAACTACTAAGAATAAAATCCTTAGAAGAACGAAGGCTGGGCTTCAAAATAGCAACCCCACGTAAAAAGGAATCGATACTTAAACTTGCTTCACCGATTAAAGTCGTCGAGATCGAGTCGGGTAAAGAACGGACAGTTGTCTATTTTGAAAAGGAAGGTCATTATATTTGCTCAAAGTTTAGGGAATTTGAAAGTGACATATTACAGTTGCAAAAAATATCGATTTTTGTCGTAATTTATATTAATTCTGCTATAATAAGCATATCTACCCAGTTGAAAAACTACAAAAGCTGATTTGGGGAATTAAAACGATGCATATGTTCTTTTTAGTAGTTGTTATTTTATCGCAAATACTTATCAATTTCTTCTTAATAGCTTCTTTAGTCGCCTATAATGATCATATTGAATTTTATGGTATTCCTATTCATCTCATTTTGTTGTTTCTTTTAAATATTGGGTCTCTAATACTGCTGGCAAAAATATATCAAAAAGAAGAAGTACGTGTCATCCGAAAAACAGAGTCTACACATGAAGATCAATATCGTAAATTAGTTACTTCAGTACGTTCGGACAGGCATGATCTTAACAATCATTTGACAGTTGTAGCAGGGTTAATTAAAATTGACAATTTCACTGGTGCAGCAAGTTATATCAATGAGATCATAGGTGAAGTGAAAGTAACTAACCAAGCTTTAACGATTCGTAATGCTGTACTGGCATCAATTTTATTTTCAAAAATGGAATTTTATCAAAAGCAACAAGTTCCATTTGTAACTAAAATTATTAGTGAGGATATAACAAAGAAAATCTCATCAACAGATCTAATACGATTGATTAGTAATTTACTAGATAATGCCTATGAGGCTACGATTGAATTACCTAAGGATACTCAGAAAGTTGTCTTTGAGATGAGTGAAGATAACCTGTACTATACAATTACTGTAAAAAACACAAGCACGCTTGAACAGCTAGATAATCAATTATTCGAGCATGGTTATACAACGAAATCCTCTGAAGAAGTAGCAAGAGGATTTGGTTTAGCTATTATTCAAGAAGTCACCCAAAAATATAAGGGGACTATGAGCATAAAAAAAGAAGACTCACTAATAGTATTTCACTTGTCATTTCCTAAAGACAAAAGTAAATGATTACTAATGTAAGTAGAAAGTTAGCTGGAATACTCTCTCTTTGGTGCTTCTTAGTTCCATTGTAGGTTTGATCGTTTTTTTAGCTAAAGCTTATTAGTTCAACTACGACGTTTATGCTCTATCAACCTAAATTACCAGAAAATAAAGATGAATATTAACAAGAAGATTACACATAAAGGAGAGATTTTATGACATGGTTTAGCTATTTTCTTATGAACGCTCCGGAATCATTTATTTTACTTGCATTACCTTTCGCACTTTTTGGTATTTCAATTAGGGAAAACTTAAAGCCGTTGATCGTTTTTGCACTTACCCAAGGGTTAGTCGCTTTTATGTTGAGTGTATATATGCACACATCATTTAAACCCTTTTTGACGTTTTTATCTTTTTGCTTACTTGTATTTTATATTTTTCGATTCAGCTTTTTAAAAGCTCTAGTTATTACTTTATCTACTTTTGTTCTCTTAGTTATATTTGAGATCATTACGACGCTGTCGATAGTACAATTTTTAAATATAAGTTACGATGATATTTTTAGTAATCCTTGGTTAAGAATATTAATTAGTCTTATTATGGTGCAACTTCCAATGCTTTTAACGATCTTTGTGCTCCTAAAGTTCAAGGTGAAAATAAAATTACCTGCTTTTTTAAATAGATAAAAGGGCGAGCTTGTCATCAAGTAGAATAGGTTATGCATTATAAAGTGAACTGCCGCCTGTCAAGTAGACAGGCGGCAGTTCACTTTTGCTTTTGAGTTACCCTCTTAATTTTACTCACTTATACACTTTCCTAAAGTAGTCGTTTTCTAGAATTTTTGCAGAGTAGTAAAACTTCCTTTCAACTTCAGATGAGATTTTATCAATATATTCCTGATCCATATCAAAGCCACTAGTTGGAATGTATTCCTTAGTTAATGCATTATATTTTCCCTTATCCGTGATAAAGCTTCTGTCTAGAAATGGAACAATTGCCTCGGTATCCGAAAAAATGTCTCTCCCCATTAAAAACCTAGAATCGTAATCAAGCCCTAGTAAGTTTGATAGAGTCGGGAGAATATCAAGGCTCGAGCCTAACCGATCTATTTTCATAGGTTCCATACCCTTTGTATAGATAATAAACTCATTTTTATAAAGGTCAAACTGATTATTAACAGCTTTCCCTGATAGCTCTTCAATCGTATTTTCATCGAGTCCGTATGGATAATGATCAGAGCTTATTGCAATAAGGGTGTTGTCGGCAACTCCAGCTTCTTCGAGTTCATTTAATAGATGCTCAAGTGCTTTATCAAGCTCGACGTGGGTAGCGATATAGGCTTTTGCTTGTACTGAATATGGCAAATGATCAACGAATTGCTTGTTTTTCATTGCCATGCTGTTCCCTTCAAAGTTGTACTGCAAATGCCCACTAACGGTCATATAATAAGCATGAAATGGTTGGTCATTAATATATTCTGGTACGCTGACTTGCATCATTTCTAGATCTGATGCGGGCCAAACCTGTTTAACATCAAGACCATTGCCAATTGCCTTATATTGGTATCCTATATTAGCGTGGGTAACATCCCTATTGTAGAACGTGTACGTATGATTATGGTAGGCAACTGTTTTATAGCCTAAATTTTTAAACTGATTTCCGATCACAAATGGTAAATGATTTGCGCCAGACTCTTTAAAGCTCCATACCCCACTTTTCGGTAGCAAGCTTGTTAACGCTACATATTCACCGTCAGTCGTACTAACTTCCCAAAGAGGGGTATAGAAGTTTGTGAAACGATAGCCTTCATTGACAAGCTTGTGCAATGTAGGGGTAACTTCTTCATGAACTGCATAAGGCGCATAGCTTTCAGCCGTAATAAGGATGAGGTTATAACCAGCAAATTTGCCAGTAAATTCATTTTTATCCGTTGGTATGACATTTGAAAAATAGTGATGCATATCTTTTATTTCTTGATCATCCTCAGCAGTAATAAGCTGTTCAAAATCAATATTAATCATATTATATTCTATGATTGTTTCTTCTTGTTTTTTGTCATCATCACTTGGTTCATTTTCATTTTGTGGAGGAGGCTCAGAAATTTGTGGTGCAATTACTTCAAGTGCTTCAATAGTTGGTGACCAACCAAATACTTGTCTTTGAAGGTCGATTCTCATTGTAGTAAACAATCCAATCCTATCTGAGGAGATGACAACATTGCGATTTTTATAGTAAAGGTCATAGGCTGAATGCTGCCCTTTACCACCTAGGTGTATCAGTCCAATAGCGCTAGAGTGAAAGAGAAGGAAGGATAACACGAGCCAACCTAGGTAACGAAATTTTATTTTACCAAAGGAAAGATACTTTTTACCATAAACTAGCATGAGAACTACCGGAAGGAAAAAGGGTAAGAGCCAACCGATATTTTTAGTGAATAAATACCAAAAGTCTCGCCTGAATTCTAGTAACTGAGTGGAATTACCTGCTGAGTAAATGCTGTAGAATGTTTTGAATGTGTCATAATAAACATGTTGAGTAGCAAAAATAACGGCTGCAATGAAAAGGAAGAAAGCAGCAAAGAGATGACTGGCTTTTCTTTGGAGAAGACAGCATATGATAAAATAGACTATGGCTAAACTAATAGAAAAAATCAGTGTGGTTAGTAGACCCCATGAAAAAACTTTTCCAGTGGTAGATAATCTAAATAGGATCTCCATAAAAAGTAATGATATAGTTAAAAATAATAGTAAATTAATAAATTTAGTTTTCATATATGTACCACCTCACTGAAATTTTAATCTATTATTACAAAATTTGATAGTTTTTTTAGTCGAGGTGTGTTAGGAAAAGGGATATATGATAGTAAATAACAACTGACAAGCGGGGTCACTAATAAGCCGTAATGAAGCCCGAGAAAGGTGTCACGAGAAAACCTGGGTCACTAATAAGAATAAATGCTACTTTAATAGTACAAGAAAAAAATCTATTTTTCTTACAGACCAAAGAACAGAGACTAACTTTCTGTTTTTTCTTCAAAGATAAGAAATTATAAATTTTTGAACTTTAAAAGTTTTCTAGCTCTGAGCCTTTTTTATTAAAAATAAAATAGTGCTCCAAAAATCCAAGTCAATACTGCCAACGTACCGATGGCAAAAGATATAATTGCTGTTTTTTTCTTGTTTTTAATTGCTGAAAAAAAGCCGATTGTTGCGCAAATCGCAGCAATTGTCCAACAAACGAGAGCAAGGATGACGATTATCATTATTCTTCCCCTTTTAATGAAAATTTTTTTGTTAGTCAGTTTTTGGAGTAAGCCGCAATAGAAGAACGGATAACAGGCGGCAAAGAGTTCTACTAACGTTTATATTTTGATCGATAGGTAAGCTTACCAATATTTTTATTGTACACTTATACATCCATTTAATATAGATTTTTATACTAACCGTGTGGTAGCGAAAACCAGGCCGCCACCATCTCCTATTAAAAGTCGCGGTTAAAGACAAAAAAAGCTGTCCTCAGACAGCCTTCCTTTCTACTATTGCTGACTCTGTTTTAGTAGTTCATCTAACTTTTTTCTGCGCCGTTTTTCCTTCATTTTTTCTTCTCTAACTTCTTCATTTAATGCTTTACTTAAGGAGAACACCATTAAGATCATAATCACCGCAAAGGGGAGTGCCGCTACAATTGACGCTGTTTGTAGTCCACCCAAACCGCCACTCCATAACAGGACAGCGGCAATTGAAGATTGTAATAATCCCCATATTAGCTTCGTTGAATTTGCTGGATTGAGAACACCTTTAGATGTCAGCATTCCAAGGACAAAAGTCGCTGAATCAGCTGAAGTAACAAAGAACGTAATAATTAAAAATGTTGCAAGTAACGCTAATACCATCCCAAGTGGGAACTGTTCTAGTGTAATGAAAAGGGCCGTAGTCACATCATGACTTACGGCCTCAGTGATGCCGCGTTGCTCAAATAAGTCGTAGAAGATGGCTGAACCACCAAAGGTAGCAAACCAAAATGCGCCAAAAATACTAGGGACAAGTAATACACCAAGGACAAATTCTTTAACTGTTCGTCCTCTAGAGACTCGTGCAATGAACGTTCCTACAAATGGAGCCCAAGCGATCCACCAAGCCCAATAAAACAATGTCCAAGCACCAACCCAAGTTCCTTGAGAAAATGGTGTCATCCGAAAGCTCATTGGTATTATGTTTCCTAAATATCCGCCTATAGTCGTTGTGAAAGCTTCTAGAATAAAGGATGAGGGACCCATTACTAAAACGAAAAGTAATAAACCGATAGCAAGCCCTAAATTTAGATTACTTAAATAGCGAATGCCTCGATTTAATCCTGTTGTTGCTGAAATCATATACAAGATGGTAACAATAAAAATAATGATCAGTTGAACAGTGATGGTGTTTGGTATACCAAAGACGTACGAAAGCCCACCGTTTATTTGCAAGGTACCAAGCCCTAATGAGGTCGCTACTCCAAATGCAGTGGCAATCGCCGCCAACGTATCAATCCCTTTACCGATTGGCCCATCAACACGATTACCGATAAGTGGTCGAAAGGTCGAACTAATTAATCCAGACTCGCCTTTACGAAATTGTGCATAGGCAAGTGCTAAGGCAACAATTGTATAGATTGCCCACGGATGAAGCCCCCAGTGAAAAAAAGAATAACGAAGTGCATAGCGAGCGGCATCAGGGGTTAGTCCTTCTGCAACACCTAAAGGAGGCGTAATAAAATGATAAATAGGTTCTGCGACTCCCCAAAATACTAAGCCGATCCCCATCCCAGCAGAAAAAAGCATCGCAAACCATGTGAAATACGGATACTCAGGTTCTTCATCATCATCGCCTAGTTTAATTTTCCCATAGGGTCCAAAGGCCAAATAAAAGGCAAATGCTAAGAAGAAAAAGGTGGCCATTAAGTAAAACCAACCAAACGTTTCCGTCGTGAAAGAAAGTGCTGTTGATGCATGTTGTTCTAAGTTATCTGGTAAAATAAACCCCCATAAAACAAACAGTGCAACAACTGTTACTGATATATAAAATACTGAGCCTAGTCTTGGCCCCTTCATAAAATCACTCCTTTCCAAAAACTCGTATGAATAAATAAAATATGTACAGCATTCCTTATTATAGTAATAAAATGAGATTTCATTCAAATCCGATATTAGTTTGGTTACTAATCGGTAGAGAGCGCATCCGTAAAATAAATTTTGAAAAAAATTAGGATTTTACAAAAAAATAGACCAAGATTAGTTACTTTTGTAGTAGTATGTATTCTTGTAAGATGTGTAAAAATGGAAATAAAAATAAAAAAAAATCTAGGAGTCAAAATGAGAGATCTGATAGTATCATTTTTAGATATTTTTAAACAGCTGTCCTACTTTGGAATTGTTTTAGCTTTGTCATGTGAGATCGTGCCAGCAGAAATTGTCCTTCCTTTGGTTGGTTTTTGGGTTTATGAAGGGGATATGATCTTTTGGATTGCGATTATATCAGGGACAATTGGTGGTACAATTGGTCCTTTAATTCTGTATTTTATCGGTCGCTTTGGTGGTCGACCGTTTATGTTAAAGTATGGAAAATATTTATTAATAAGAGAAAAACAAATAAAAGTAGCAGAGGGCTTTTTTCAGAAATACGGTGGTGGTGTTGCATTTTTTGGTCGATTTATTCCTGGTGTTCGAACACTGATACCAGTCCCGTGTGGGATCGCTAAAATGAATGTAGGGATTTTTACGATGTATACATTTTTAGCAATGCTTCCAATTACTCTTCTTTATGTCTGGCTAGGGCAACAATTCGGGCCGAGATGGGTAGATGTAGGACCGTTTGCTAGGGATTTCTTGTTAAAAAACGCATTAGTTTTATTGTTTGTTATTTTTCTTTACCTTGGGATTAGAAAGATAATAAGAGTTTTACGAACTACCTAATTAAGGTCCAAAAATTAAAGAATAAATTTATTTTTAGGAGAGGCTGTCCCATAAGTGTCAGCTCACCTCTTTTAAGCACGACAACCTGTATTGTTTTTTAATAAAACACTACATATCGTGCTTGGGGTGACTGTTACTTGAGGTTGGGATAACCTCTTTTTTCTTTATACTTTATAAATTTATATCGGTCTAATGAGTAAGCTAACGATAGATTGTTTTTTGCTCATTAGTAGTTTTGAACGTTTTTGAACGCTTTAATGAAATGTTTTGATTGTTTTTGAAAGAAAGTGATTGAAAAATGAAAAGGCTTACGTTATGATGTTAATAAGAGTGCTGAAGATAATAAATTAAGGAGTGAAAAATGATGTTAACTCCTGAGAGACATCGGATTATTTTAGAATTGTTGGCAGAGAACAAAGTTGTAAAACTTCAGGATTTTGTAGATGCAACGAATTCTTCTGAATCCACTATTCGTCGAGATTTAAGTCAGTTAGAAGTTGAAAAAAAATTAAAACGTGTTCACGGTGGTGCTTCACTTCTTAGTCAAAAAGGAGAAGAACTAAGTGTTCTTGAAAAATCAACGAAAAACGTAGTTGAAAAAGAAGCAATCGCTAAGTATGCTGCCTCTTTAATTAGGGATAATGATTGTATTTTTCTTGATGCTGGAACAACCGCGTTTATGATGATTCCTAATATAAAGGCTAAAGGAGTTAAAGTAGTCACAAACGGATTAACTCACTTGGAAGCATTATTAGAATGCAATATTGACACGTATTTAATTGGTGGTTTTATTAAGCAGAAAACTCGAGCCTTAATTGGGCGTGGTGCAATCGAAGGTTTAGAGCAGTATAGCTTTGATAAAAGCTTTATTGGAGCCAATGGAATTCACATTGAATATGGTTTCACGACACCCGACCCAGAAGAAGCAGCCGTAAAAAAACGAGCGATGAAAATGTCTCAAGAAAGCTACATTCTTGGTGACCATACAAAATTTAATGAAGTTACCTTTTCAAAAATCTCTGAGTTAAAGCAAGCGACAATAATTACAAATGAAATTGATGAAGATATACTAGTCGAATATAAAATGAAAACAACAATAAAGGTAGTGACAACATGATATATACTTGTACGTTAAATCCATCTATCGATTATCTTGTTGGACTAGAAGATATGAAGTTCGGCTCATTAAATCGAGCGAACAAAACTGCTTTTTACGCTGGTGGTAAAGGAATAAATGTTTCCCGTGTATTAAAGAGTCTAGGAGAAACGAGCACAGCACTTGGGTATATTGGTGGTTTTACAGGTGCTTTTATCCAAGATCAACTCGAACAGGCTGGAATTTTACAAGACTTCATTAAAGTAACTGATCCAACGAGAATTAACATTAAACTTAAGTCGGGAATTGAAACAGAAATTAATGGAATTGGACCAATGATTTCAGAAGAGCAAAAGTACGAATTGTTCGAAAAAATTTCTGCACTAACGAGTGAAGATTTTCTTATTCTGGCAGGAAGTTTACCTCCTGCCGTATCACCAGAATTTTATGGTGCGATTGCAAAGCTTTGCTTTGAAAAAAAAATTCGTTTAATTGCCGACACTTCCGGCGAAGCGCTGGAAGCTATCTTACAATATGAACCATTTTTAGTGAAACCAAATGAACACGAGCTAGGTGAATTATTCAACGTAGAAATTTCAAGCATTGAGGAAGTTGTTTTTTACGGAAGAAAATTATTAGAAAAAGGCCCGATAAACGTTATCGTCTCATTAGGTAGCAAAGGTGCTCTTCTTATTAATAAAGATGTTGTTGCATTCGCAAACGTCCCCAAGGGAGAGTTAAAAAATTCAGTTGGAGCGGGGGATTCAGTAGTAGCTGGTTTTGTTGCTTCGTACAAAAAACAAAGTGAGTACCTAGAAGCATTTAAGTATGGTATTGCTTGTGGAAGTGCGACAGCGTTTTCATTAGATTTATGTGACAAAGATAGTGTTCGAAAGCTTTTACCAGAAATTGAAGTTAAAACAATAGGTTAAGGGGGAAGGGAAAATGAGAATAACAGATTTATTAACAAAAGACACGATTGTGCTAAACCTTTCAGAAACAACAAAGGAAGCTGTTATTGATGAACTGATTCGTAAGCTAGATTCCTCAGGTAAATTAGTAGATTCGAGAAAATTTAAACAGGCTATTTTGGCTCGTGAAGCTCAAAGCACAACGGGGATTGGCGAGGGTATTGCAATTCCTCATGCAAAAACGAGTGCGGTTCGAACACCTGCGATTGTTTTTGGTCGTTCTAAAGCTGGTGTTGATTATGGATCTCTTGATGGTCAACCTAGTCATCTATTTTTTATGATTGCAGCTAGTGAGGGAGCGAATAACGCCCACTTACAAACATTATCGCGTTTATCTTCATTTCTAATGGATAGTAATTTTCGGAAAAAACTTGAAACAGCTGCTACTGTTGATGAAGTTTTAAAGGCAATTAATCAAAAGGAAGTCGAAATTGTAGAAGAAGAGAAGTCTGCTTCTAATAAAGGGCTAATATTAGCAGTTACAGCTTGTCCAACTGGGATTGCTCATACGTTTATGGCGGCGGACGCTCTAAAGGGCAACGCAAAAGATTTAGGTTATTCAATTAAAGTTGAGACAAATGGGTCTGCTGGAGTTGAAAATGAACTACTAGCTTCAGAGATTAAAGATGCTGTAGCAATTATTGTTGCTGCTGATACCGCTGTTGATATGGACCGTTTTGATGGGAAGCATGTAATTGAAGTGCCAGTAGCCCAAGCAATCCGAAATCCTAAAGAGCTTATTGAAAAAGCGAGTAAGCAAGATGCACCGGTTTATAGAGGCGCAGCAGGTGGTCAAAAGGATAGTGCTAAGAAAGAAAGGACAGGTTTTTACAAACACATTATGAACGGCGTTTCAAACATGCTCCCGTTCGTAGTAGGTGGCGGTATTTTAATTGCCATTTCATTTATCTTTGGAATTCAAGCCTTTGAACCAGAGCACGAAACATACCACCCAATTGCAGAAGCATTAATGACAATCGGTGGCGGAAATGCATTTGGATTAATGATCCCTGTTCTTGCAGGATTTATCGCAATGAGTATTGCTAATCGACCAGGTTTTGCTCCGGGTATGGTCGGAGGTTTATTGGCAGCAAGTGGTGGTGCTGGATTTTTGGGTGGACTAATTGCCGGTTTCTTAGCTGGTTATGTAGTATTAGGCTTACGAAAAGTATTTAGTTCATTACCTAAATCATTAGAAGGTATTAAGCCTGTGTTACTATATCCGGTGTTTGGTATCTTAATAACAGGATTTGTAATGCTATTTATCGTTAATGAACCAGTCCTTGCACTAAATACTACTATGGAAAAATGGTTAGGGAACATGGGAACAGGGAACCTTGTTTTACTAGGCTTAATCTTAGGTGGGATGATGGCAATTGATATGGGTGGTCCGATAAATAAAGCTGCTTTTACATTTGGAATTGCAATGATCGATGCTGGAAATTTAGCACCACATGCAGCTGTAATGGCAGGTGGTATGGTTCCACCATTAGGAATTGCCCTTGCAACAACGTTCTTTAAAAAGAAATTTACAACAGCTGAAAAAGAAGCCGGAAAAACAAACTATTTTATGGGTGCTTCATTTATTACTGAAGGCGCAATTCCTTTTGCAGCGGCAGATCCTGGACGCGTAATTCCGTCAATAATTGTTGGTTCTGCAGTAGCTGGTGCATTAACTATGATGTTTGGTATTGGTTTACCAGCACCTCACGGCGGTGTGTTTGTTATTCCGTTGGTAAATGGAAGCCCATTCATGTATATTGGAGCGATCTTAATTGGAGCTGCAATTACCGCATTAATGTTAGGCTTGTGGAAAAAGGATGTAAAAGAATAATACTGATGCAGAGTTGAGAGATATGATTAAAACATAGTTAATTAGGAATGACAAGCTGTGGCAAACAGCTTGTTATTTTTTTGAATCTATACAAAATATTTTACTGTATTAGACAAATAAAAGCTTATCAAGGTATTCCTAATAACGCTAAAATAGATCGTTAGAAAAATAGTATAAAAAACCCTATTTTAATAGGCTTTATATGGGAACTGTCTTGGAAAGTTTTAATATAATTGTAGGGGAGTAAATAATATATTAAAGACAAAACTATTCTTGAGAAGGCATAAAATCAATTATAATCTTATATTAAAACTAGAGGAGGAAATATGAACTACGTTTTATTGCTATTTGGATTCGGGCTACTAATTAAAGGTGCAGATTTTTTTGTAACAGGATCATCAAACATAGCGAGAATACTGCGTGTTCCTCCTATTTTAATCGGGCTAACAATTGTCTCCTTTGGAACGAGTTCCCCTGAGGCGACGGTTAGTATCCTTGCTGCTATGGAAGGTAGTAGCGGTGTTTCATTAGGAAATGTTATTGGTAGTAATATCTTTAACATTACGCTAGTGGTTGGCTTGACAGCTATAATTAATCCTTTAAAAGTAGAAAATGAAACAATTAGAAAGGAAATTCCCTTCGCTCTATTAGCAAGTATCGTCCTTCTCGTACTAGTAAGTGATGTAGCGCTACAAGCGTTGAGTACGAACTTGTTGACTCGTTCGGATGGATTGATCTTTTTGTTGTTTTTTGCTGTTTTTCTCTACTATATATTTGAAGTCGCTCGAGCAAGTCGTGAAAAAACGATGCTTGAACCTAAAATACCGAATAAAAGTTGGGTTAAGAATAGCTTTATTACGGTACTCGGTCTTGGAGCCATTATATTTGGTGGAGACCTTGTTGTTAAAAATAGTACCCAAATCGCCTTTACTTATGGAATGAGTGAAACATTAGTTGGCTTAACAATTGTTGCAATTGGGACTTCTTTACCCGAATTAGTAACGTCGATTACAGCAGCATTAAAAAAACAGAGTGAAATTGCCTTAGGCAACATTGTTGGTAGTAATATTTTTAACCTTTTATTTGTTTTAGGTGCTTCTTCAACAATAGCCCCTATAATCGTTAGTGAAAAAATATTTATTGATGTCATACTGATGGTCTTGTTAACGATTGTCTTATTAATTTTTTCAAGAACGCGTTTTACAGTTGGTAAATTTGAAGGCTACTTTTTAGCCTTGACGTACATGGTGTATCTATCCTTTATCATCCTTAGAAATTAGCAATAAGTAATCAGTCCAACTATTGGGTAATATAAGAAAAAATAGTTGGAGGTCTTTATATGAGAAATGTACTAGAAAAAGGGTTAGCTTTAGGGATAGGGTTAGCTGTTAAAAGTAAGGAACAAATAACAGCAGTAGTCGATGAACTAGTAAAAAAAGGTGAAATCAAAAAAGAGGAATCAAATGAACTTGTCAATGAATTAATCCAAAAAGGGGAAGAAGCCCGGAGTCAATTAGATGAAATGATTAGGGAGCGGATGAAGATTATTGTAAATGACCTAAATTTAGCAACAAAAACCGAAGTAGATCTGTTAGAAAAGCGAATTAGAGAATTGGAACAAAAACAATAGTAAGGATAGGGTGTGGTCTCTATTTTTAGAAAAAGAATTAGGCACTTACATCGCTATCAAGAAATTGTATCGGCATTTACTCGTAATGGCTTTGGTTTTCTTATGAAGGAACTTGGTCTTCTTGAATTGTTAAGTATGCCCAAACGGCTTTTTATAGAAGGCAAAGAAATCGATCGAAAATCGGTTGGTGAACGCTTTCGAATTTTTTTAGAAGGGCTCGGGCCAACATTTATTAAAATTGGCCAGATTGCTAGCACGAGATCTGATATTTTTCCAGTTGATATCATTACTGAATTGGAAAAATTACAAGATAATGTACCACCATTTTCATATGAGGAAGTTCAAGATGTTTTTTTTGCTGAATTTGGGGTTTTCGTTGAAGATATGTTTTCCGATTTTCACGAAAAACCACTAGCAGCAGCTTCTATTGGACAAGTTCATTATGCAGTTTTAAAAACAGGTGAACGAGTAGCGGTGAAAATTCAGCGTCCAAATATTCATAAAGTAATCGAAACTGATTTAGAAATATTACACGATATTGCGATGTTGGCAGAGCGAAGATTGGATTGGGCCGCAAAATATCAACTTTGCGATATTGTTGATGAATTTGCTAAGTCGCTTAGAGCGGAAGTCGATTATTCACTTGAGGGACGAAATTCAGAAAAGATTGCCCAACAGTTTGAGGGCAATAGTGAAATTTACATGCCAAAAGTGTATTGGGACTACTCAAGTCAAAAAGTATTGACGATGGAATTTGTCGAAGGAACAAAACTAAACGAACTAGCTAAAATTGAAAAGCTAGGATATAACCGAAAAGTTATCGCAGAAAGAGTTGTTAATGCCATCTTTAAGCAAATTTTAGTTGACGGTTTCTTTCACGGTGATCCTCACCCAGGAAATGTGTTAGTAACAACAGGAAATCAAATTATATTTATGGATTTTGGGATGGTAGGACGACTTAGTCCACAAATGAGAGATCATTTCGCTTCATTTATTATTTCGATGATGGTACAAAACACGGAGGGTGTAGTTAAGGCAGTGATGAAAATGGGACTTATTCCTGAAGAAGCGAACTTGGCTATGTTAAGAGCGGATATAGATATGCTCAGGGAAAAGTATTATGACGTTCCGTTTAGTCAGTTAAGCTTAGGTGAAGCAGTCAATGATCTGTTTTCAGTCGCTACCAAGCACGGAATTCGGATCCCGACTGATTTAACTTTAGTTGGTAAATCACTGCTTACAATGGAAGGAATGGTTGAAAAGCTAGATCCTGACTTAAGTATTGTCAAAATAGCTGAGCCGTTTGGTCGACACTTACTAAAAGAACGCTACCAACCCAAAAATGTAGCGGGAAGGCTTTGGGGTAATTTTCTAGAGTATAGTGAAATTGTTGCTGACCTTCCAAAAAGTATCAAAGAATTCTCCTCGATCATGAAAAAAGGGAAAATGCGAGTTGAGATATCCCTCTCTGATCTTGATCGTTTGTTGACAAGAGTAGAACGCGTTAGTAATCGCATTTCCTTCAGTATTGTCTTACTTTCTTTTAGTATTATTATGGTAGGCTTAATCATTGGATCATCATTATCTGGTAACACAACTACGATCATTTGGAGATTACCAACTGTTGAAATTGGCTTTGGTGTAGCATTAGTCATGATTATTTGGCTATTTTATTCCATTTTTAAATCAGGTCGTTTTTAATTGGAAAGGTGCCAGGCATCACGGAATAGATCTGTGGTGCCTGGCACCTTTTGTGAATATTTAGTAAAAAAATGTCGAAAGTTAAGGAAATACGTGACTAAAGTCGCTGTAGTTATTTTTCTATTGAATATATAATTTTACTAGGAAAATAGTTTGGTATTTTTGGAAAGTCAAGGAGATGTGGTAATTATGGAAGAAATGCTTGAAATAAGCTTTGACCTCGTAGGGAAAACTTTAGAACAGGATATTTATTCAGAGCTTAATATATTGTTACTAAAAAAAGGAACGGTACTAACTGAAACTAACATTCTTCTGCTAAAGAAGCATGATTACAGAAGTGTAAAAGTTTCTGAAAAGATAACATTTGAAAAATTATATAACAAAAATATAGACCGCATCACTGATTTATTTACTTCTTATAACAGTATAGAAAAGGTTTCACTTGATGCCTGGTTTGAAGAAGATGAGAAGCTGTTTCAATTTATAGTTAGGAATCCATCTCTAACTGAGGAAATATACAGCACGCATAAAGGTGAAACTTCCCTTTACCGCCATAGTGCAAATGTCGGTATCATAGCCGTAATCATTGGGAAAATACTCGGATACTCTCGGAAAAATTTAAAGATATTATGGAAGATGGGAATTTTACATGATATTGGTAAGATGAAATTAAGTACGGATCTATTACATAAGCATGGAGAGTTAAGCAAAATTGAAGAGAGTGAATATCAAAAACACACCTATTATGGTTGGAACCTCTTTAAGGGAGTAAATGATATTGATGTAAATATCTTAAATGCAATAAAATATCATCATGAAAAGATCGATGGCTCAGGACATCCTAAGGGGCTTAAGGTTAATGAAATACCTCTAATGGTGCAAATGATCTCAGTAGCAGATTTATTTGATAAATTGTCAGCTTCAGAAGAGATGACTAGTATTTTTCAAGTTATGAATCAATTGATTAATGAGACACAACAAAATCAACTTAATCCAGCAATTGTTATCCCTTTGATCAGATATAAATTTATGCAGAAGGTCGGAAAAGATATTATCCTAAGTGATGGTAGAAAAGCGAAGATCATCTTTATTCATGAAAATGAACCCAATCAACCTCTAGTGAATATAGTAGAAACTGATGAATACATTGACTTAAGAAAATATCATACGCTAAAAGTTGTAGATTTTCTTTAACATCAAATAGCACAGGCATTTATACCGTAATGGTTAAATACCTGTGCTTTTATTATATCGGCTCCGATTTTTATGGGGAGTCTTCTGTTTCTCTGTCCTCGTTATATTTAAACCCGATGTTCTCTTCGCAATAGCCGATAGAAGTTCCTAATTGGAATAACTCATCCGTTAAATCCTCGTCATTTTTATGGAAAAAAACCATCTTGCTCCTCAATGGAAAAATAATATCGGATTTCTTGAACAGCTTCTTGTAATTGAGATGGTGTGCCTTCTTCTCTGGATAGACGATCTAACTCATTATAACAAGAATGTAATAAATTTTCCGGGGAATTTAAATCGATTTGTTGTTCATGGACAGGCCGAGAAAAAACTTTGTCTGTTAGCTTTTCAACCTCATGCTCCTGTAGGTGATGTAACTTCTCCTTTGCCTGTTGTAAATTAGTTAAAGTTTGTAAAGATAGTTGGTTCGAAACAGCTTCTAGTTGGCCAATAATATGGAGCATCCGTTCCTTTTTCGATGTTGTCAAGCGATCTCACCCTTTCTACTATTATTAGTTATTTTAGTATTCTACAGGAAAGGCATTTCTATTTATAAAATATCTTTAGAATTCGACAAACAAATGCTATATAATGGAGGTGTAAGCATGTCCGTGTTTTAGGACTGAAAAACGGTTATTGGGAGAGGGAGAGAACTTTCTTATGGATCAATTCCGAATGGAAGAAATAAGCTTTGAACTCGTTGGGAAAGTATTAGAGCAAGATATAGTATCAGAGTATGATGTTTTGTTATTGAAAAAAGGTTCAATTTTAACTGTGACGAATATTTTACTTTTGAAAAAACATGATTACAAACAGATCAAAGTTTCAGAAGACAGATCATTTCAGAAACTATACTCAAAAAACATAGAAAATATTGAAAATTTATTTTCGGACCTAACAAGCATTCAGGGAATTGATATTAAGGAATGGTTTAACCAGGATAAAAAACTAGTTAGATTCATTCAAAGGGACGATTCATTCCTCGAACAAATGTATAAATCGAAGGATGAAACTACATTATTTCACCATAGTGCTAATGTCGGTCTAATTGCGTTTTTCTTAGGAAAGTTATTAAGATACTCATTTAACAATAAAGTCCTTCTTTGGCAAATGGGTGTGTTACATGATATTGGGAAATTGAAATTAAGAAACGAATTGATATCGAAACAAGAATCATTAACAGTTGAGGAATTTCAGGAATATAAGCAGCATCCAGAGTTAGGCTGGGAAATTTTAAGAGAAGTTAAAGGTGTTAATGCTCAAATTTTAAATGCAGCAAGGCATCATCATGAGCGAATTGACGGTTCTGGCTATCCAAAAGGGTTAAAAGTGAAATACTTACCTGTGATGGTGCAAATTATCTCAGTTGCTAATGAGATTGATAAGATATTAATGGCTGGTGGAAATACGTTTGACTTGATTAATCGTTTAGTTGAAGACACTCGTCTAAATAAGCTCAACCCAGCGATTGTTATCCCTTTTGTTCGTCACCTTCTTCGCAAGCATGTGGGTGAACAGGTAGTACTTAGTGATGAAACTAAAGGTGAGATCGTGTTTGTTTTTGACCATGAACCATCACAACCGCTTATTTACTTAAATGATAGCGATACGTTTCTTGATCTGAGAACTGAACATAACAAAAAAATCGTTAATTTTGCCTAAAAAAAGATGAGACACCTGTCTCATCTTTTTTTAGGTTGGTAATTTAAGTCTTTAAACAACTCATTCAATTCGGCTTTCGTTAAGTCACGCCATTGTCCTTTCGGTAATCCGTTTAAATGAATATTCATAATCCTAATGCGTTGCAATCTACGAACTTGGTAACCAAGAGCGGAACACATGCGGCGAATTTGTCTATTTAGTCCTTGCGTTAAAATGATTTTAAAAACATTGTTAGAAAGTTTTGTTACTTTACATGGAAGGGTTTTCGTATCTAAGATTTCCACCCCTTCAGTCATATTCTTTAAGAATGATTGTGTCAGTTGCTTGTCTACAGTAACAACGTACTCCTTTTCGTGCTTATTTTCAGCACGTAACACTTCATTAACAATATCTCCGTCATTCGTTAGTAGAATTAACCCCTCAGATTCCTTATCAAGTCGGCCAATGTGAAAAATACGCAAAGGATGGTTGACGAAATCAATGATATTTCCTTTAATATGTCGTTCGGTTGTGCTCGTGATGCCAACAGGCTTATTTAAGGCAATATACACATGCTGTTCTTCTATCGTTATTGGCTTATTATCAACACGCACATCATCGCCAGGTTCTACCTTACTTCCTAATTCTGCAATAACTCCATTGATTGTCACTCGCTTATCGGCTATCCATTTGTCAGCTTCGCGCCTGGAAGTTACTCCAGATTCACTTATATACTTATTAATCCGCAATCAAAACACACCTTTAATCGTTTTATTATTAACTAATGTAACTTATTTGTACCCTGTTATACAAGGCTAAGGAAGTTTTACGGATTTTTTGGAAAAGCTAACGATAGTAATGGTAGAAGAACGGAGGAAAACTAGATGAAAGTAGCAATCATGGGCGCAGGTTTATCAGGGTTAAGCTGTGCTATTATGTTAGAAAGACACGGAATTAAGCCAACGATATTTGAGCACAGAACACAAGTAGGTGATCGATTTATTAATGCAGAAGCATTCTTATCGTTGTTAACACGTCCTGTCAATGATGCATTTCATTATTTTTCTGAAGAATTTCAATTATTTTTAAAGCCAACAAGTTCAATTAATCAGCTCATTATAAACTCCGAAAATGAAAAAGCAATTATTGATGAGCATGTTGGATTTGTAAATATTAGAGGACGTCATCAGCTTTCACTAGAAAACCAATTGGCAGAACAATTGGAATCGGTAATTCATTTTAATTCAATTCATTCGTATGAAGAGTTATTACAAGAATATTCCCATGTCATTATGGCAACAGGTGACTCAGCGTATCCAATGAAACTTCAGAATTTCCGAGAGGACCTTTCCGTTACCCTTAAGGGAGCTACCGTTGAAGGTGAATTTGATCGTTTTAAGGTATTTGTTTGGTTAGATAACACGTTAGCTCCACAGGGGTATGCGTATCTTCTCCCTTTTTCAGACACTGAAGCTAACATTGTCATCGGATACCCAGACTTACCAGAGGAACACGAAGAAATGATAACAGACTATTGGGACCGTTTCTACACTACTGCATGTAGGGAATTAGCTCAACCATTAAAAATAACAGATCAATTTCAAATAAAAAATTATAAAATTGGCATTTGCAAATCGGCACGTATAGGAAACACCTTTTTCATAGGTAATTGTTTTGGTTCTACTATGCCGTTTTTAGGATATGGTCAATTCGAATCGATACTAACAGGGGTTTATGCAGCTTATGATCTTTGTGGTTTTGGTAGTTACGAAGAATATACGAATACATTTAGAAGGAGTTATGATCATTCACTAACTCTTCGGCGGGGCATGGAAAAAATTAATAACAGCACCTTTGATTTTACGGTGAAGCATCTAGATGGATACATAGGACAAAAACTATTTAAACAAAATCACAAAAACCCATTGAAGACCATTAGTTATTTAGTAAGACCGTTTCTAGGAGTAAAGCGCGGATAATTATTAGCAACTAGGACACGGACAAACTTAAATCTCCTGCAAACAAAAAAACAATTAGTAGCTATTAGTGACGTGACTTTATAGCATGCTAATTGTTTTTAACTTTTATCATTTGCTATGGAAGGTAGGTTCTTTTTTCTGATTAAATAGATCCCTACTAATACGATCGGATATAATAGACCAAAAGTTAGTGAATAAGGGGGGATAATATTTCTGAAAAAATCATTAAAATAGACAATATTCGGAGAGATAAACTGAGTTAGGATTAATAGTAAGTAACTTAAACAGAAAAGTATTGGACGACTATTTTCGTAATTAAAAATTTGAGACAATCCTAAGTTTGCAGCATATAACAAAATTGTCGTTTTAAAGAATATTGTAATAAACCACGTTCCTGCAATTAACACTTCAAGACGTTCAATAATATCACCGATACTAATTTTTTGTGCCATAAAGTATGGTGGGTAATGTTTCATCTCTGTCAAGATAACGCCAATCGTTAAGATTGAGTATAGAATTACAGCTACGAGCACAACACCACCTAGAAATACTCCTAGAATAAATATCTTTCTTACTTTTTTTACGTCTTCTACAAATGGAAAAAGCATTAAAATAACAATTAATTGAAGATATGGGAGCCCTATATTAGAAATTGTCCCTCTCATAACCGGAAAAAAACCGTTTTCGTAAATTGGTTTTAGATTATCAATGTCCGTCTCAGGTAACAGGAAAATAAATGGAATGCCTAATAGAAGTAGTAAAGTTGGTAAAATAATTTCACCGGATCTCCCTAAAGTTTCAATTCCTAAGTACGCACCTATAATGATGATTGTCAAAAAGAGGAGGTGTATTGCAAGACTCGGCGTCTCGGGCATAATAATCGTCGTCATAAAATCCCCAAATTGTCGTACCATTAATGAAGCGATAATGAAGAAGTAAGAGATGAGAAAAAGTGAAAACATTTTCCCAATGACCTTACCAAGAATAATTTCACTATATTGGACAATTGATTTATTGGGAAATTTAGTACCTAGATAACAATAAAATAGTACTAGGCAAAGTCCGAAAGTTAGAGCTAATATATTTGATATCCAAGCATCCTGCTTAGCTTGTGAAACGATTAAGGCTGGGGCGTTAATAATCGTATTTCCGATAGTGAAAAAGAAAACAAGGATAAAAAATTGTAAATTACTAATTTTTCCGTTTTCGAACATTAAGAACATCCTTTTCATGAGAATAATGAGTAAAGAAAATGACTAAATGGTTTATAGATGAACGTAATGAATTCTAAGGGCGATGGTATGGAAACTTCAAGTACGTGTAAAATTGTTAAAGTTACGTTGCATACCATTAGTAGACCAAAGACGATTATTGGTACCTTCTCTTTACTCTTATAATAAGTTTGAAATCCAGAATAGAAAATAATGAGTATGATCGAAAAATATAGTAAAATCTCCATTGTTCCACCACCTCTCATTTTTCAAAGACGCTTTGCTTAATCGTTCCAGTTAAATTAATCGTTCCTTCTATTGTGTAGGATACTTTCACTGTTGGGAAAATTTCTTTCCATTGATCTTTCATCTCTTTCCACTGTTTAGGATAGGATTTTCGAAATGTATTTCCGAATCCAAAGATGTCACTTTTAAACTTTTCTTGTGCTGCAACGACAGCGGTTGTTAACAGTTCTTTGTGGCGTTCTTCTAAGTTTTTTTCCAATTGTTTTATCGTTTTAGGATCTTTAAGATCAATCTGGCAGATGACTTCAGCAATATTTAAGTTACTAGTGAGTTTAATTTCAAATTCAGGTTGACCATTTTTGTAGCTAGGTATAATCTCTGCTTCTGTTCCCATAATTTCGACTACGAGCTCACCATCATTTGGACATTTAATTCTCCCAACTGTACTTTGGACATTACTCATGATGTAATTATACCCTTTGCTTTCATCTTGGTTTAACCAGCCAAGGAGCTTATCATCTTTAAGAACGCCAATTTCACTAAATTGTAGGACACCATGTGGATCTAAGGTTTCCACATTTTCCTTTGATTTTGCCTTTTTCTTATCGCCACTAAATGCAATCCCGGTTAAAACACTTTCCTGACCTTCTGTTGCCAAGTTTATAAGTAGATCATCAAGGTTGACTGCTACTGTTGGAGCCCATGCTGATTCAGATAATTTTAAAGTGGAAAATTTTTCATTTGCTGGAATCCGTTCAAATGGTGTCATTGTTTGCAAAATATCATTAGCTTTAACACCTTCTTTTGCAATCACGATATAGAAATCAGATCTAAATTCATGATCCCGAAAGAGCATCTCGAGAAGATCAAGAATTCCATCACGAGCTAATGTTTCACCTATGACTGCCATTCGAAAATGTGGTAAGTACACTTTTCTAGGAGACATCGTCGTAATTTTTCGGAACGCTTCAAAAACTGTTTCAGCTTCTTCTGAATAAACTGTCACAGGGGTAAAATAACTTGGTTCTTTTACTTCTTGTGGCAAAACAAGTTGGACGGTTAAACGAATATTATGATCATCCACCTTATCTAAGCCAAGTGCCATTGCAATTCCTAAATCATTTAATTCTCGTTGGTTCCAACACCCTGTAGAAAAAATAGTCAGCAAAAAAAGAACAATAAAAGCTACGTGCTTTTTTTTCATAAGTGTATTCCATCCTGTTTAAAAGTTTTAATTGATTTCTTTTTACATTTTCTGAGGTAAACGGATAATCGTATCTCTCTGTCTCCGTAATTTGAATGGACCAATGTTGTACATATAGGGAATGGTAAATGATTTTAAACTTGCTAAATGCAAAATTAAAAACATAAGCCCAACGGCTATCCCGTAAAGTCCAAAGGTAGCTGCTAAGAACATCATTGGAAATCGTAACAAACGCATTGATATACCAATACTATAACCAGGTGCCACAAAGGATGCGATAGCGGTTATTGCTACAACAATGATCATCGCATTCGAAATTAAGCCTGCCTCAACGGCAGCTTGGCCTATAACAAGCGCACCGACTATTGACATCGTTTGTCCAACCATTCTTGGCATCCGAAGACCTGCCTCCCGCAGAATTTCAAAAACAATTTCCATAAAAAAGGCTTCAAAAAAAGCTGGGAATGGTACCCCTTCTCGCTGTGCAGCAAGGCTAATTAATAAGACCGTTGGGATTGTTTCTTGGTGATACGTTGTTAAGGCGACGTAAATAGATGGAGCCAGTAAGGAAATTCCTAAACATACTAATCTTAATATACGGATTAGTCCAAAGTCAGAGCGATTATAATAGTCTTCAGCAGCTTGAATAAAGTGGTTAAATAGGGCAGGAACTAGTAAAACAAAAGGGGTTCCATCGATTAAGATGGCAATTCGTCCCTCTAATATTCCTGCTGCAATAATATCAGGTCGTTCGGTATTGTAGACAGTTGGGAATGGTGAAAAGGCAGAGTCTTGAATAAATTCCTCAATGTAGCCGCTTTCTAAAATTGAATTTGTATCAATTTGATCCAAACGCGTACGAACTTCATTTAAAATTTTCTCTTCAACCGTTCCGTGAAGAAACATAATCGATACCGATGTTTTCGTAACTTTGCCAATTTCCCTCGTTTCCAACCATAAATTATGATCTTTAATTCGCCTACGGATCAAAGCGACGTTAACGGTGATATTCTCAACAAACCCATCTTTTGGACCTCTGATTACAACTTGAGTGGTTGGTTCAGCAACCGTTCGTTCTTCCGCTTTTCTCGTACTAGCGATAAACGCCTCTTCTTTCCCTTCGATGAAGATTGCTGTATCTCCTGAAAGTAACGCACTATACAATGTTTGAAAATCTTTAACGTTGCTAATTTCAGGATTAGCCAGTATTTTTTCTTTTAAAAACTCTAAGTGGAAGTCGGATGAATCTTGATCTTTTAGTTTCAACAGTGATTCAATAATTGAATACTCAATCAATTCTTTATTAGATAGTCCATCTAAATAGACTAATCCAACACTAATTTTTTCGTTGACGTTTAGATAACGAATAATTAGGTCAGTACTGTTTCCTAAGTCGCTTTTAATTTTGCTAATATTGTTTTGCAAACTATTATCTAATGTGTTTGTCATTTAATACACCGCTGCTATTCACAAATTTTGTTAATGATATCTTTTCCTCAAGTTGACTATATATACCAATTTATTTTAGGACAAAAGTTTTATTCGATGGTTAAAGATCATAGATCACAGAAATATATTCAATAGGTTTAGGAGCTGACTTCGCGTTAATCGTAGTATTTTATATCTTTTAGTAGTTAGTTGGGGCTGCTTGCGTAGGTTAAGGTTACTAAAGCAAAAAAGGGATAGGTTTTGGAAAACCAAAACCTATCCCTTTTTTTATATTAAATTTTTTTACATGAGTTGCCTTCGTTAAGCTCAGGGGTCAAGACGATTGAATCGGCTACTTCTTTTTTGTCAATGATTGCTAACAAGGTTCTAGTGATTTCTTCAGCTATTCGTTCGATAGGAACGCCAATTTTAGTAAATGCATTGTCAGGGTTACTTTGTTGGGGGACATTATCGTAGCTAATAATGGAAAGGTTGTTAGGAATGTTTAAGTTTTTTTCCTGGGCGGCTCTAATGATGCCACGGGTTAAATCATAACTACCGCTAATAATGGCGGTAACATCAGGAGCATCGGTGAACAAGGATTTCGCACTTAAGTAACCTGAATAAACATCAAGCCCCTTGGTGTCACTTACGTGCTGAGGTTTGACAGTTAAATAATTTGACGCCATACCTTCTAAATAACCGTAATATTTTTCTTTTTGGAGCAAGTCTTTTGAAGTCACTTCACCAATAAAAGCAATTTTTTTATGGCCAAGCTGATTTAAATGATCTACCGCAAATTTAATAGCAAATCTGCGATTAACATCAATCGTCGGATGTTTAATTTGATCTTTAATACCGTAGTATAAAATGGGTACTTTTGACTGAATTGTATTTCCTTTGTTTTGGCCATTTGTTTCGCCAAAGACAATAATAGCATCAACTTGGAAACGATTAAACGTAGCAACGGCACTCTCTATACTATTTATTGATAATAACGTTGTATATGTTTCTTTTTCTAATAACTCGTTAATATTCGTAATGAGAGCAGAAGGAGCCACTCGTTGTAAAGATGGCCAAACAACGCCAATCGTATATGACTTCTTTTGCACTAAACTCCTAGCAGCGATGTTTGGGATATACCCTAGTTGTTCAGCTATCGCAAGAACTTTCTTTTTTGTAGGATCTTTCACTAAAGGGCTGTTCCTTAATGCTTTTGATACAGTAGAATAACTAACTCCCGCTTGTTTGGCAATATCTTTAATAGTAATGCTCATTATCATCGTTCCTCCATAAACTCAATACACAGCTACCTTAATTATATTCTATAATGATTTGGCGGTACAACTTTTTTAAAGGTATTTCGATGGAGTTGACATTGAAAAGGAGAACAAATAAAATTAAATAACAACGTTGTCATTTAATGAGCTGGTCTGGTCCTCTATTTAGTTATAAGTTACCTACTATTCCAATCTAAACTTTGAATAATTTAAGTCCGTTGTGGATATTTACACTTTTTGAAAAGTCTAGATGGTATAATAACAAATATCTTTTCTTTATCGACTGAACAAAAAGAGAGGGAGGCAAAGAATGAATATCGTAAGTGAAATAAAAAAGAATTCGCCATTTTTTTTCATGTTATCGTTCTTCCTTATTTTCTTTAGTCTACTAGTTGCTTGTAGTAACATAGATAGGGAGGTAACGAGAGAAAATAATGAAAGCCCTTTCGAAATAACGATGATGCTAGAGTTTCATACATCAGAGTATCCAAATGAAAGAATTAAACAATTGTTGGAAGCTGCAACTAATACTAAATTAAACATTCATTTTATCCCTGATGCAAATTATAACGAGCGACTAAACACTGCTTTTGCTAGTGGGACATTACCAATGGTCGTGCCAATGAATTTCCAAATGTTTAGTCAGTATAAAGATGCTATTAGAGAAGGGCAATTCTGGGAAATTGGCCCTTATTTAAGCGAGTTCGAAAATTTGAGTAAGTTGAAAAAAGAAACGCTAGAAAATAAAAAAGTAGATGGGAAGTTTTATTCCCTTTATTTAGGACGACCATTATCAAGGCAAGGGATTATTTATCGTAAAGATTGGGCAGAAAACCTTGGAATATCGACTCCAACAAATACGAGGGAATTATTTGAAATGGCTAAAGCTTTTACTGAAGAGGATCCTAATCGTTCAGGAAAAAATGATACTATTGGGATTACAGATAGAAGTGATTTAGTATACGGTTCTTTTAAGACAATTGCTTCTTGGTTCGGTGTTCCAAATGAATATGGAATTATGTATGATCAAGTATATCCTGAGTTTATGTTTCCCCAGTATTTAGAAACATTAAATTATATGAGGGCGTTATACGCCAATGGCTATATAAATCGAGACTTCCCTGTCACAACAAAAAATGACCAACAGAGTTTGTTGGTAAATGGGATAGCGGGAATATATATCGGTTCAATGACGGATGTTAATAAGTTGTATACCGACACCATTCAAAAAAATCATGACGCCACATTTGATGTGCAAAATTATATTGAAGGGCCCCAAGGAGACTTTGGAATTTGGGCTATCCCTGGATTTACTAGAGTCATCTTATTTCCGAAATCTGCGATAAAGACTGAAGATGATTTAAAAAGTGTCTTAGCATTTTATGATCAGTTAATGACTCCTGAAGTTAGCAATCTCTTATTATGGGGAATTGAAGGGGAACATTATGAGGTCGTTGATGGGATGGCTAGGGTTATAGACCCCGTATTACACGATGCCGAGGTAAGGCCATATTTGGCACTTGAAATTGGTGAAAGAGAAACAAATGGTGCCTATGAAAGGTACTTTAGTTATGAGATTCAAGTGAAAGCAGATGACCTAACGAATATGAATGAAAAATATTTAATACACAATCCGGCTATTACCCTTTATTCTGAGACGAAGGAAATAGATGGTTTCCGATTAAATCAAATTATTGAGGATGCTACGATTCAATTTATTATTGGGCAAATAGATGAGGATGGCTTTCAAGGAGCCATTAATGAATGGTTGGACCAAGGAGGAAAAAACATTATTGAAGAATTGACCAACTCATATATCGCTCAAAATAAATAGAGATAACAGATATACTGTATATGTAACGGGTTAAGTTTTGGGAGGGGAAAAGTGAATTGACAAGCTAAATAACAGTACAATAAGCATTCAATCCCGAAACAAATTAACACTACAATTAGCATTCAAAAACGAACGGATGATATCTAAATGAACTGCACCCCAGTTGTTGGACAAAATCTAACAATTGAGGTGCGGTTTTTTATTTAAGTCTAATTTTAGTTCAATTAAAGTTCAAACTAGACGTACTTAATTATATGAATGATAATGGGACGTCCTTTTTTCTTGCTTATAAAACCACTTTTGGTTCTGTAAAAGGGGTTATACCAGAAGATACGCAACCACCTTTCTGGAATACGTACTCTGGTTCACCTTATTTATGGCTTAATCAAATTTTTTTGAAGAATGGAGTTCTCGGTATTTTCCTGGAGTAATCCCTTCTTTTTTCTTAAAGGAACGAATGAAATTTTGTGAATTGTTATAGTGAAACATTTCTGCAATTTCTTTAATGGATAATTCTGATTCAACTAACCATTTTTTGGCCATATTTAAGCGATACATTGCCAAGTAGTCACTAAAAGAAATGTTCGTTTCTTTTCTGAAAATACTACTTAAATAATTCGAGTTATAGTGTAATCTTTCGGCAATAGCTTCTAGTGAAATATCTGTATCATATTCTTGTTGAATAATATGAATAATTTTATCAGAGATATTTTTATACTGTAATGTAATTCGTTCTTCGATCGATGTTACTAAAGGGAAGAGAATGATCTCGTTAAACCAGCGTTCAATTTCCTCAATTGTACTTAATTCGAACAATTGATCAAACAACGATTTCTTATCATCTAAATTTTCCAATTCGACCCCCAGTGTTTGCATAAGTACAATTAAATCATTTAACAAGCGCATCAGTGCGATTTGATATTGGTTTGGGCTTAAGTCTTTTGAAAAAATAGTTGATATTAACTCTCGTAACGTGTCTTCTACCTTTACTTTGTCCCCTAGTTTAATTGCATCAAATAACTCATTTTTTAAATTCTCTGGGAAGTACGTTTGTAGTGAGTTTCCAGTATTGACATCCTTAAAATACAATATCGAATTAGAGCCAAATTTTATCCGGTACTTTAAAGCCTCCATAGCTTCTAGATACGCAAGTCGTGATTGGGAGAGCTTCGTAAATGGTTGACTAACACCGATACTGACTGATAAGTCTAATTCCTCATTTATTTTTTCTAGAAGTTGAAAAGCAATATCATGAACAAATGTTTCATAGGCATCCTTAGTATTGTGTTCACTTAAAATAATTAATACTTGGACATCTTTTCTTAGAATGGGTGTTAACCTTTGGTTGTGAGGAATAAATTCCTCTACGATTGTATTTATCGTGAACATTAGTAAATCTTTTTGTTCTACTGTATATTTTGTTCCTTCTAAGGAATCAATTTGGATGGTTAAGGCACACAGTTGTTGCCATCTTTCATTATAATTGTAGGATAAATATTTCATTAACAATTCTTCTTCGCCTAGTTGCCCGTCTAGTAAACGTCTCATAAACAATTGTTTTAATTGGTCAATTTGTCCTTGCAGTTTTTCTTCCAATTCTTTATTTACATCTAACATGTCATGAATTCGGTCTCCAATGGCAGTAAATTCATCACCGTGGACATCTTTTTGATAAGGTGATTTATTGGTTGAAAAAATTGATTTGTATAATTGATTAATAGGTTTATATAATTTTTTCGAGCCATACCAAGAAATAATAAGGCAAATGATAAACAGGATGATACACATATATAAAGTAAAATAACCAATGGTAAGTGCATCCTTTTTTAATTCATGATTAGAAATAACGGATAAATAAAGCCAACCGTTGTAATGAGACCTTTGAAACGTCAACGTATAAGCACTATATTCATTTACATCATTTAATTGGCCTGAGCTTTGAAAATCGTTACTAGACAACTTTTCTGCTAACTTGTCATTTTCGTAAAAACTACCAATTAATGTTGTATCGTTATGGCTAATAATTCGTAAGTTGGAGTCTAATATCATAATTTGTTCATTGTCACTTTTAGCTGTAATTAAGTTTGCTAAATAACAAGAAGGAATGCTAGCAATAGCCAAACCAGTTTTTTTACTCGTTGTTAATGGAAGCTGCTTAACTAAACTAATATTATAATTACAATTTGTAAAAGAAAAAGGCTCGTTTGAAAAGCTTGATGATTGTCCAGCACTCTCAAAAATCCAGTTTGTTTTTTGACTAGAAGATAAATAGTGACCATAATCTTCAATATCATTAGTATTTAGTTGTTTCAGACCTTCGTTGTTAATTAGCCAATTATGTTCCAAGCTAATAATTGAAATATCTTTAATACCGGTATCAAATGTTTGCAAATAGTTTAATTCGTGTTTCATTTGTCGATAGCTGCGAAATTGTTCAGCATGCATTGGCTTTCTTATCGTATCAACTAAAAATGAGGAATTAACAAAAAAAGTTAACGAATGGTCAACGGTCTTAATGACTTGTTCTACATTGGTTCTTATTTGATACATACTTTGTGCTTTTTCATCTATTACTTTTTCATATATAGCATTAGAAGCTTTTATATAAGAGAATGTCCCTAGTAATACTATTGGTAATGTACTTACGAGAAGTATGAATAGCATCAATCTGAAAAAAAATCCCATCTTACTTTTTTTCATTACAAACCTCCATTTTTGCAAACGTTGTTAATGTTATTATACATTGTTCTTCAGTTCAAAACACAGCAATATAAGGAGAATTTTAAAAAACAATCATTACCTTATATGACATTCATTTTATTAGTTTTTAAAAATCTGTTTTAAGTAAATTAGGGATTTATTAATATTCTGTATTAAAGATTGTAGACGCTCCTTCATTGTTTACGATATGGTGCTTTAGGAAGACAGTGTTTAATTAGAGAAATTAATTGGAGGGAATGAGATGACAGATTACCAACAGCTTCACCCACTACAATGGGCAGAAAAAGCTTGTACATCATTAATGGAGCAATATCGACCAATACAACTACCCCCAGAAAATAGGTGGCATTATCACCAAGGAGTTTTTCTTTACGGGATGTACAGAGTTTGGGAACAGACTAAGAAAGATGAGTATTTTGCTTATGTTAAAAAATATGTAGACGAATTAGTTGATGAGGAAGGGAATTTTTATTTCCGTAGAGACGAACTAGACGCAATCCAGCCAGGACTGCTACTTTTTCCTATCTATGAACAAACGAAAGACAGAAAATATGAAGTAGCTGCTACGAAGTTGCGAAACCTTTTGAAAACGCTTAACAAAACAACTGAAGGTGGGTATTGGCACAAAGATAAATACCCATACCAAATGTGGTTAGATGGATTATATATGGCAGGACCTTTTTCGGTTATTTATGGAAACGCCTTTAATGAACCTGAACTGATAGAGGGAGCTTTATATCAAGAACAATTAATACGTAAAAATACTAAAGATGAAACGACAGGTTTGTACTATCATGCCTGGGATGAGTTGAAACAACAACCTTGGGCAGATGCTGTTACAGGTCGCGCGCCAGAAGTTTGGAGTCGCTCAATCGGTTGGTATGGCATGGCTCTAGTTGACATGTTAGAGCATTTACCGACAAATCACCCAGTAAGACCGGAATTAATAGCTACATTAAATGAATTTGTACAAACCATTATTCGCTATCAAGATGAGAAGACTGGTTTATGGTATCAAATTTTAGATAAAGGAAATTTAGCAGACAACTGGTTAGAGTCATCAGGTTCTTGTTTATTCGTTTATACAATAGTTAAAGCAATTAATCATAACTATATTGATCAAACATACTTGCCAATAGCCCAAAAATGTTTTGACGGCTTAGTAGAACGGATGGTTTCTTTTGATGATGAAGGTCGTCTTCAACTAGAGGGAATATGTATTGGGACTTCTTGTGGCGTCTATGATTACTATGTGGCAAGAGAAACTAGCACGAATGATCTTCATGGGTTGGGCGCATTTATTTTAGCTGCGGTAGAACTGAGTAAGTTATGATGCAACAAATTAACAGGATGTTAGAAAAAAGGCTACCACTTTTAACACCAATTTGTGTAGTGAGTGGAATTACTATTTTTTCGTTTCTCCACTCTTATGCATTTTTAGTACCTTGGATTTTTGCCTTTATGACGTTTTCTAGCAGTCTTGGTTTAAAAATAAGAGATATCGGGCGTTCGCTAAAGAGCCCGATACCTCTCCTCGTATGTTTGCTAATTTTGCAATTTATTATGCCGCTACTAGCTTTTTTTACTGGAAAAGTATTTTTTGCAAATAATATTGATCTTATTACAGGGTTAGTACTGGCGTTTGCAATTCCTACAGGTATTGTAAGCTTAATGTGGGTTGCAATTCATAAAGGAAGCAGTGTTATATCGCTTACGATTATTTTAGTTAGTACGTTATTGTCACCATTCCTAGTTCCCCTTACATTGAAGTTGTTACTTGGCGCAGAGGTTTCATTAGATACATTAGGGCTTATGAGTGGACTGTTTTGGATGATTGTCGTTCCTTCGCTTTTAGGAATTTTTTTAAATCATTATTTTCAACAGCCTTGCGAAAAACTAAAACCGCAGCTTGCTCCATTTGCTAAAATTGGTTTGTTACTAGTGATATTAATTAATAGCTCAGTAGTTTCTCCATATTTCACGAAAATTGATGCCCAACTCGTTAAACTATTAATCGTATTAATTTCTTTGGCTTTAACAGGATATGCAATCGGGATTGTTGCAGGAAGATTATTCAATTGGAATAACGAGATTGTTATTAGCTTAGCGTATAATAGTGGGATTAGAAACAATGGTGTTGGAGCAGCACTTGCAATTACATATTTTGCTCCGCAAGTCACGTTACCAATTATTTTAACAATATTATTTCAACAGGTTTTAGCCGCGGTAGTTGGTAAACATCTAAAACGGTTTCTAAAACAAGAAAAGCAATTGTTGAACGTCTCAAATTTATAAGATTATATACTATATCTTTATGTGAAAGAGGTAGAATAGACGCTTAAGATGAACTTAACAAACGATGTTGCTGTTGTTACTGGTGGTGGCAACGGAATTGGGAGATCATAGAGGTTAACGACGGATAACTAATGGAATAACGAAAAAACCAAATCGAAGTCAATCGAATTGGTTTTTTTAAATTTATTTATTTCCAAGTAATTTAATCTCATTGAAAGCCATTAGAAAAGGAGCAACACCATGACCGTTATTAATTACGATGGGTTCACCAGTTGTATAATATTCAAAGCTACCGTCACGAATAATCCCTAATTCAGGATGTCTACCAAGACCTGCACTTTTACAAATGCCTCCTAACAGGATTTCACCGTTTTCTTCAGTAATATAATGCTCAACTATGCCATCAAATGCAAGTTTTCCGTATTTTTGGTAGTCATTTGATAAGTAGCCTAGTCGTACTGCTTTTAAAATGGCATAGGCAAACATTGCTGTTCCACTTGACTCTAAGTAGTTGTCTTTATAACCGCTAAATTCTACAACTTGATACCATAAACCAGTGCTATGTTGATATCGTAACATGCCGTCAATTGTTTCTTTAAGCATATCAACTAAATCTGATGTATCAACACTCTCGTCTTCAAGTATTTGCAATATGTCGACAAGCGCCATTGCATACCAACCGACAGCACGTGCCCAAACGTGTGGTGAACGGCCAGTTTCTTTATCGCACCAAAACATTTCACGACTCTCATCATAAGCATGATAGTATAATTGCGTCTTTTCATCAAAAAGAAACTCACGCGTTTTCTTAAATTGATTAAACGTATCTGAGTAGTCTTTCGTTTCTTCAAATTGTTTTATATACTGGACGTAAAACGGTTGTCCCATGTATAATCCGTCCATCCATAGCTGGTTAGGATAATTTGATTTGTGCCAGAAGTTTCCTGATTTCATTCGTGGATATGTCTTCAACTGATTGTACATAAGGTCTAGCAATTTCTTATATTTAGGATCTTTTTCTTTATTGTATAGGGTAAAAAGAATTGTTGTCATGCGAATTTGATCGATGCTGAAATAATGAATGTCAATCTGTTTTACTTCACCATTTTCATCAATAAGCTGGTCTACAAACTGTTTAACAAACTGATAATCAGATTCATTGCCAGTAAGCTCATAGCTATCTAGATAAGCTTTCATAATACAACTTTCCACATAGTGCCAAGTTTTAGAGTACCATTTGTCGCAACCATTCATATATTGATCTTTCAACTTTTCTATCATCTCATATGCCAATTAAAGCACCTCCGTATCGTTTGAATAACAACGTTGTTATTTATTATAATTTTAAGCTAAAGCTGAAAATGTTGTCAATAAATTATTGACTTTTCACAAAAAACATTATGCTAAAAAATGTTTAAACGTTCACTTGTTATTGATTGACATAACTAGAGAGAAGGAGTATCGTTATTTAACAACGTTGTTAAGATGGATTGAAAGGACGGTTACTATTGAAAATGGAACTTACAACTAAAGGTGAGATTGTTTCAAGCGCTAAGTTATTAAAGTTCTTCATTCCACTAGGTCTATCTGCTAGTTTAGTAACGATATCTCATTTAATTATTAATAGTACTCTTACGAGGGCAGAAAATCCTGAACTAATAATCGCTAGTTATGTGATAGCCATGAGCTTATTTAGTATAACTGAACGACTGGGCGTTTTATTACGCCACACTTGTTCAGCTTTAGTCAGAGACCGACAATCGTTTAAAGTGATGGCACATGTGGCGAGTTATGTTATTTTTTCATTAATGCTAGTTTCTACGTTCATTGCCTTTTCCCCATTAGGCCATTGGATATTTTCCAATCTTTTTGGTGTTGAATCCACGATGGTAACTCATATTGTTGAAGTGTATCAAATACTAATCATCGTTATCTTTTTTTCTGCTGTCCGCTGTTTATTTCAAGGGGTTATTATTTTAACAAAACAAACCAAATGGCTTACGATAGGAATGGTTGTAAGACTAATTGGTATGTACGGATTATCGTTGTACTTTATTGAAACGGGAAATATTAATGCAAAAACAGGAGCTTACATCTTTTTATTAGGAATGATGATTGAGAGTTTAGTAAGTTTTATAGAAGGAAAAATCCTCGTTAAAAAAATGGTCAAAAAAGATATACAACATCATATTACGAAAAAGGCCCAAATCTTTAAATTTTATCAACCTTTAATTTTCTCATCGCTCATCATAGTCTTAGTAGCTCCATTAATTAATGTGTTTTTAGGTAAAACGGAAGAGATCGAACTTGCCATTGCAGCTTATGCAATTGCATTTAGTATTTGCCAACTCATTTTAAGTTCGTTTAGTTATATCCACCAAATCGTCTTATCCTTCCATAAAGACAACAGTGATAAAGTAAAAAAGTTTATTGGTGGTATTGGACTTATTCCAGTGATAGTATTGGCAATTGTTGCGTTTACACCGCTCGGGAGCTTGTTTATTGAGAATGTAATTGGTGCAAGTGATCGGTTATTAGAAGAAAGTTTACAAGCACTTAAATTTTTCCTCATAATGACAATTGCATTTCCGATACTAGAATATTGTAATGGTTTATTACTTTTAAGAAGTCAAACTAAAGTAATGGTCTTTTCACAAACAACTCATGTCATTTTCACGGTCCTCATTTTACTGATTACGACAAGTGTAGTTCCTCATTGGAATGGAATGATTGGTTCATTAGCACATTCTGTAGGAATGGCAGCTGAAGCCTGTGTTGTTTATTTGTTTTTGATGAAGGGAAGAGGTAATGATTTAAGCAAGGAAAAATTAAATAAAAAAGCGGTTCATACTTAATGATATAAAGTAGAGCTGGGACAAAAGTGTCTACATCACGTGGCTCCTACTAAATATAGACGTACAGATTTATCATATGTCTATATTTTTTTTTTAACCGAATAGATATGATTGGCAATTGACTTTGCTAGTTTTTATATCTACAATTATAGTAATGAAAACGTTGTTATTTTTCCTAAAAAAAATGACTACAGATTAGAAATTTCATAGAAAAGGAGGAATGACAGAATGGTAAAAGGAATTATTGGAAGTTTTTATCAAGCTTCTGAATGGGTAGTTCGATTAGCCTATGTCAATGTACTATGGATTGGTTTTACGATGTTAGGTTTAGTAGTGGTAGGGATTTTTCCTGCGACAGTAGCAATGTTTACAATTACACGGAAATGGATTAAAGGTGAGGTAGACTTACCAATTTTCAATGAATTTTGGCAAGTGTATCGAAGAGAATTCCTTCGCTCTAATAGTATTGGTTTGATCGTTACTTTAATTGGTGCTATTTTATATTTTGATTTATACTTTTTTTATCATTTAGATGGAATGTTTTCTCAAGTACTCTTCTATGTTTTTGTGGCGCTAGCATTTAACTTTGCAGTGATGCTCTTTTACATTTTTCCAGTTTATGTGCATTATGATTTAAAATTGTTTCAGAGCCTTAAATATGCATTGGTAATTGGAATGTCAAATCCGTTTCATACTTTTTCGATGATTTTATGTGTCATTTTTATATACTTTGCCATTGAAGTTGCACCAGCTGCATTTCTGTTCTTGAGTGTTGCCCCATTAAGTATGATGTTCATGGTGATTGCGCACCGAATTTTTGTCAAACTAGAACAAAAGCAAGCAGAAAATGTTGAATAATTCATATAAGGAATAATCTCTAGTTTAAAGAGATTATTCCTTTTTAGTTTAGCAAAGTATAAAAATTCGACACAATCACTGTCTAGCCCACTGCGCTATCGGGTCAACTTCCTTGACTTGGCAACAGTACAATCTAGCGACGAGCACACGTAGTGTCGCAGGAGCAAGTTCTCTCGAGCTCAAAAAACTGTCTGATTAAGAGTGAAGAGCAACCTTAATCGGACAGTTTTTTTGCTTGTCACTGATAGTGGGCGCCTTGGCCTAATCTTATTAAACTCTTATAATCATTAGCTAACATACACTGATTACGTTTTATAAGGGTAAGGCTACGGATGAACTTGAGCCTAGTAGTTGAAATTATTGATAAAGGACATGATTAAACAGAAATTTAAGTAAAACGTTGATATTAGAAGGATTATTGACGATAATCATCAGCTTATATCATGTTCAATTTGTTAGTTTACAGGAGAAAATAAGTTAATTTTGATAGCGTTTTCATACAACTGAACTAAAGATTATAGACGCACTCATTTGAGCTACGGTAAATTAACGTTAAGAAATGAAACAGCCAAAATTGTTGTCAGCTCCAACAAATTATTTTTAGGAGATCACACGATTGAGGACAAAATATTTCTTCCATAAAAAAGAATAATTGGTCCGGTTGCTAATAATGAACAAAAATGAAAACCTTTCCAAAAGTTTTTTAACAACGTTGTTACCGGATGCGGATTATTCTAATTAAGGGGTGACAGACAAGTAACCATCACTTTTAAAGCTCTTAGTATCAGATCGAGGGAAATTTGCTACAGAAAATTTATGAAACTATTTAAGGGGGAAATGAAATGAAGTTAAAATTTATCGCAATGTTCATTAGCTTACTCTTTATTGGAACGTTAGTAGCTTGCTCAAGCAATTCAAACGAACCTACGACAACAAACAACAACAACCAAGGAACAACAGAAGAAAAGTCTGATCAACCAGCTGCTGAAGAAAACGTAGAAATCCGTTTCTTATGGTGGGGAAATCAGGATAGACATGACCGTACTTTAGCATTAATCGATTTATATGAAGAGCAAAACTCACACGTTTCTATTAACGCAGAGTTTTTAGGTTTTGATGATTATGCAGATCGTTTAGCTACACAAGTAGCTGGTGGTAATGCTCCAGACATCTTCCAAATGGTTGACCGCTGGTTACCAATGTATGGTAGTCGTGGACAATTAGCTAACTTACAACCTTATATTGACTCAGGACTTATTAACAGTGAATTTATTAATCAAAGCAGTTTAGACCCTGGTTATTTCCAAGGGGAATTAGTTGGATTAAGTACAGGTAGTAACGCATTCGCATTAGTTTATGACCCTGTAATGTTTGAAGAAGCTGGTGTTCCAATTTTAGAGCCAGGCTACACTTGGGAAGATTTCGCAAATACAGCGCGTCAATTATCAGAAAAACTAGGTATTTATGGGACGTATATTGATGTTAACCACTCAAGAGCTTTAGGAACTTGGTTATTACAAGAAGGACAATGGTTATATAACGAAGATGGAACAGGCTTAGGATGGGATAACGAACAACATTTTGTAGACTTCATGAACTTCTGGTTAGAGCTACAAGATGAAGGTGTTGTACCTCCGGCAGACGTAAACGAAGCAGCAGCAACTATTGAAAATTATTTAATTGTAAACAAGCAAGCACCGATGCAAATCATTCATAGTAACCAAATTGTAGCTGTAACTCAAGCTGCAGGACGTGATCTTGAAATGACGATTATGCCAAGTGCTTCTAATGGAAATACAGGCGCTTACATTCGTGCATCTTTACTTTACTCCATGAACCCGAACACGAAACACCCAGAAGAAGTGGTGAAGTTTATGGATTGGATGACTAATAGTACAGAAGCTAACGACATTTTACAAGGTGATCGTGGAGTACCAATCTCATCAGCAATTCGTGAGCATATGTATGCAAACTTAGATCGTACTGTTCAGCAACAATTTGACTATATTGACTTAATTGCGCAATATGCTCAAGCTGCACCACCACCACCACCTCCATCAGGAAGTGAGTTAGACAATGCCTTTGATCGTATTTTCTTAGAGTTACTATACCGTGCCAATACACCGGAAAAAGCAGTTACAAGATACAAAGCAGAAATGCTAGATATTATTAGTAGACCATAATTTTAGAATTGCTAAAGTAGAAACCATCTAGATGATGAGTTTAGATGGTTTCTATTAGGCAAAAGGGAGGTTTTGTGATGAATAGTCAACCAGGTCTAAGTGATAATAAGCCAATTAAAACAATTTCTCCAAAACAAAGAGACTTTAGAAAAAATTTAGTAGCTTATGCATTTATCTCACCATGGTTATTTGGTTTTATAGCAATTATTGTTGGCCCGATGTTGTATTCATTTTATTTATCATTTACTAGCTATGATTTATTAAGTGCTCCGAGATGGGTCGGTTTTGACAACTATGTGCGAATGTTCACGAGTGATCCTAGATTTTGGACAACGTTAAAGGTAACTTTAATCTTCGTTGCCATAGCTGTCCCGCTTAGGCTCATTTTCGCCTTAGGTATAGCTATGTTAATGAATACAGGACATCGTGGGTCCGGGTTTTACAGTTTAATTTATTATGTACCTTCAATTATCGGCGGAAGTGTTGCAGTAGCTGTAATTTGGCGACAAATTTTTGGACGTGAGGGTGCATTAAACCACGTATTAGGTTGGTTTAATATTGAAGGTTACAACTGGTTTGCTCATCCAGATTATGCGTTATCTGTTTTAATTTTACTAATTATATGGCAATTCGGCTCACCGATGGTAATCTTCTTAGCTGGACTAAGACAAATTCCAACAGAGTTATATGAAGCTGCTGCTGTCGATGGTGCGAACCGCATACATTGTTTCTTCAAAATTACGTTACCAATGTTAACACCGGTTATTTTCTTTAACTTAATTTTCGCGATTATTAATGGATTTTTAACTTTTACACAGGCGTTTTTAATTACAGCCGGTGGACCGATTGACCGAACATTACTTTATGCATTGTATCTATACCAAAATGCCTTTGAGTATTTCCGTATGGGTTATGCCTCGGCGTTAGCTTGGGTATTACTATTAATCATCGGATGCTTAACTGCAATCGTATTTCTATCGAGTAAAAAATGGGTTTATTACGAATCTGAGGGAGGTAAATCATAATGCTTAACAAAAAATCAAAACTATCGTCTGTCGTATATCATTCGTTTATGATTGGCCTCGGATTTATAATGATCTATCCAATTTTATGGATGTTCGCCAGTGCTTTAAAACCAGAACTAGAAATCTTTCAAAACTCAGCATCATTAATTCCTTCAGAGTTTCGTTGGGAAAACTATAAGATTGGTTGGGAAGGATATGGTCGTTTTGGATTTGACCTATTCTTCAAAAACTCAATTATCGTTACAAGCTTCGTAGTTATTGGTACGGTTTTTTCATCAAGTGTTGTAGCTTATGGGTTTGCTAGGTTAAACTTCAAATTTCAAAAAGTATTATTTGCTTGTTTATTAGGAACGGTAATGCTACCAGTTCAAGTAGTTATCATTCCTCAATATATTCTTTACCACAATCTTGGTTGGGTGAATACATTTCTTCCATTAATCGTACCTGCTTTCTTAGGAGGGTCTGCTTTTTTCATCTTCTTAATGGTTCAGTTCATTCGAGGAATTCCTCGTGAATTAGATGAGTCAGCAGTAATTGATGGTTGTAACCAGTTCGGTATTTTCTGGTACATTATTTTACCTTTATGTAAACCAGCGTTAATCACAGTTACGATCTTTGCTTTCATGTGGACATGGGACGACTTCTTTACGCCATTAATCTTCTTACAAGATACTAAATTATATACGGTTGCTTTAGGACTAAGAGGATTTATGGATCCTGACGCAATGACAGCTTGGGGGCCACTAATTGCGATGTCATCACTTTCGTTATTACCTCAATTTATCCTATTTATCTTCTGTCAGAAGTATATTGTAAAAGGTATTGCAACTACAGGTTTGAAATAATTTAGCAAGCTACAAAGAAACTTAAGGTATTTTACGTTCGTTACTTAAACGTAAAATACCTAAACTGCTTTTATGACTAAAGAGATAACAATTGGTGGAGGAGATTTGAAGTATGAAAAGGTATGCCTTTTGTGGTTTAAGTAATCGAGCTTTTGGAATGTTCATTGGACCGATGTTAGAGAAATTTGCTAGCCATAGTGATATTGTCGGTCTTCTAGATTTAGACCCTGTTCGTTTTGATGTCTTAAGAGAACAATTTCCCCAGTTACAACACATACCGACTTATATGCCTAATGAGTTTGAGCAAATGATCGAAGAGACAAAACCGGATGCTATTATCGTAGCTGGTAGGGATGACACTCATGTTGAGTATATTTTAAAGGCTCTTGAACTTGATTTAGAAGTAATAACTGAAAAACCAATGGTTACAACAGCTCATGATGCAGCAAGAATTATTGAGGCAGAATCAAAAAGCAAAGGAAAAGTAATTGTTACCTTTAACTATCGCTATGCACCCCCTCATCGCAAAATTAAAGAACTAATATTAGAAGGTAAAATTGGTAGAGTTACTTCTATTGATTTGAACTGGTATATCGACACATACCACGGTGCTTCTTATTTCAAACGTTGGAATCGAGTAAGAGAATCATCTGGGGGATTGTCTGTTCATAAATCTACCCACCATATCGATCTTATCAATTGGTGGGTTGACCAAACTCCAGTGGAGGCATTTGCGTATGGTGCATTAAATTATTATGGACCAGACGGAGAGTTAAATCCTTCAAAAAAAGATAGTCGCTACTGTGGGACCTGTGATGAAAAGATCAAATGTGATTATTACATGAGATGGACGAACCGAACAGAAGAGACAGCCGCTGACGATGATCATGTCAAGCCTTCATTTAACATGGGAACGAAGTATACGAACTATCGTCAAGATGCTTGTATTTATGATAAAGAAATCAACATTGAGGATACGTATGTAGCAACTGTTAAATATGATAAAGGTGCGCTACTTAGTTACTCAATTAATTTTTCAACACCTTACGAAGGCTATCGTTTAGCCATTAACGGAACAAAAGGTAGAATTGAAACAACTGAATTTCATGAACCTTCAAGAATACCGTTTCCACATCCTGCTCAACAAGCAGTGGAATATTTCCCACTGTTTGGATCGAAGGAAACTATTCACATTGTTCAAAATAAAGGTGGTCATGGCGGTGGTGACCCATTATTGTTAGAGGATATTTTCTTAGGTAATGACCCACGTCGTAATTACGATATTTTAGCAGGAGCAATTGCGGGTGGTAACTCGATTGCAGTAGGAGAGGCCATTTGGCGTTCAACGAAAGAGAACCGACCAATTAAGATTGAAGAGATATTAAGTATCCACACTAGCGTCTAAAGAAAGTTGAAAAAATAGGAGGATTTTTATATGGAAATTAGACATTGTACACATCCAAAACACGCAAAACATTATACGACAGAACAACTTCGTGAAGAGTTTTTAATTGAGAAGTTATTTGTTACTGGTGAGATAACAATGGTTTATAGTCACGAAGACCGTGTTGTTATTGGTGGCATCGTTCCGACGACTAGTATTCGTTTAGAACCACATGCAACTTGGAAAACTGGTTTTTTCTTAGAGCGTCGTGAAATTGGAATTATAAATATTGGACCACAAGGTGTTGTAAAGGTTGATGGTGAAGAGTTCGTTGTTAATACGAAAGATTGTTTATATGTTGGATTAGGCAAACAAGAGGTGACGTTTGATAGTGTTGATCCTGCAAATCCGGCTAAGTTTTATTTTGTTTCAGCTTTAGCGCATAAGGAATATCCAACTAGAAAACTTGCGATTGACGCGGCGGTACCTGTTCATTTAGGTGATGACAGTCAATCAAACAAGCGGACAATCTACAAATATTTACATGGTGAAGGAATTCAAACTTGTCAACTGATGATGGGAATGACCATTTTAGCACCTAATAACATGTGGAATACGATGCCTGCCCATCTTCATGACAGAAGAAACGAAGTTTATTTATATTTTGATTTAGACGAACAAAATCGCGTCATGCACTTTATGGGTGAGCCGAATGAAACGCGTCATATCGTTGTTGCCAACGAACAAGCGATTATTTCACCGAGCTGGTCAATTCATTCTGGGGTTGGCACAGGAAATTATACATTTATTTGGGCAATGGCTGGAGAAAATTACACGTTCACAGATATGGACTTCGTTGATATGAACGACTTAAAGTAATCAGTCGTGTTTCAAAATACAGAAAAGAACAAACAAAAACGGAGGGATTTATAGATGACAAACGTATTTTCATTAGAAGGAAAAACCGCATTAGTAACAGGAGCAGGACAAGGAATTGGGCAAGCGATGGCTATCGCTTTTGCTCAGGCTGGAGCCGATTTAATTTTAGTTGGACCCTCAGCAATGGAAGAGACAGAGCAAAAAATCACTAAATTAGGAAAGAATGTAAAATCATACACTGTTGACTTGTTAAAAGTTGATGAAATCCCGCACAAAATTGGCGAAATTGTAGCTGAAAATACAATTGATATTGCTTTAAATAACGCTGGTATTATTCGTCGTGAACCAGCGGTGGATCATTCGTTAGACAACTGGCAATCAGTAATTGATATCAACTTAAGTGCAGTATTCTTAGTTTCTCAGCAAGTAGCGAAGCAAATGCTTGAACGTGGTTCAGGTAAAATTATTAATATCGCTTCTCTATTAGCATTCCAAGGTGGGATTACAGTTCCTGGTTATGCGGCAAGTAAGCATGGGGTAGCTGGAATAACAAAAGCACTTGCCAATGAATGGGCTAGTAAAGGAGTTCAAATTAATGCAATAGCACCTGGCTATATTTCAACTGCAAATACAGCAGCTCTTCGTGCAGATGAAGAGCGAAGTACAGCTATTTTAGACCGTATTCCGGCAGGGCGTTGGGGACAAACAAGTGATTTAACAGGTGCTGCTATATTTTTAGCATCTCAAGCAGCAGATTACGTCAATGGTCATGTATTAGTCGTAGATGGCGGTTGGATGGCAAGATAGCATGGAAATTTGAGCAGAGTCCTAATACGCAAAATTAGTAGGACTCTTCTTCTCTTAAATGATGGAGGGATAACGATGGATGTAATTACAATCGGGGAAACGATGGTTTTGTTCGAACCTGAAAACTCGCCTTTAATGCGCTATGCAAATACGTATGCTAGAAAATTTGGTGGTGCTGAGACGAATGTTGCTATAGGTTTAATTAGACTTGGACACTCAGCAGGTTGGATTAGTAAAGTAGGACAGGATGAGTTTGGAAAAGCAATGGTCGCTTTTATTCGTGGTGAGGGTGTGGATGTTAGCCAAGTTCGTTTCAGCCAAGGTGCTCCAACAGGTCTTTACTTCAAAGAAGTTAGAAGTGGTGATAACGTCCAAGTTCAATACTTCCGAAGTGGGTCAGCGGCAAGCACACTATCCCCTAGTGATTTAAACGAAGAATATATTGCTAAAGCAAAGTATCTTCATCTTACTGGAATTACGCCAGCTTTAAGTGAAAGTTGCTATGAAACGGTGCTAGCAGCTATTAATATAGCGAAAAGTAATGGTGTGAAAGTAATTTTCGATCCAAATTTACGAAGGAAACTATGGTCTGAAGAGCAAGCTAGAAAAGTATTATTACAATTAGCTAGCTTAGCAGATATTGTTTTACCTGGCGTAGATGAAGGAAGATTTATGTTTGGAGAAAGTGATCCAAAAACATTAGGCCAACTATTTTTAGATCAAGGTGCAAAATTAGTTGTTTTAAAAGTTGGGGCAAAAGGTGCTTATTACTTCACGGAAACAGAAAGTAAACTAGTGCCAGGTTTTCCAGTGAAAACAGTTATTGATCCAGTTGGAGCAGGGGATGGCTTCGCAAGTGGCTTCATTTCTGGACTATTAGATGACTTACCACTAGCTTTAGCTGTTGAAAGAGCTAATGGTGTTGGTGCTTTAGCTACACAAGTAAAAGGAGATTTCGAAGGGTTACCAGAACGTGTCGAACTAAATCGTTTTATGAACCAATCTGATAGTGAAGATATAAGTAGATAATAAACTGAGTATGAAATTGTTTTAATCATACTGATTGACAACGTTGTTAAAGGGTTTTAAAATAAAATAACAACGTTGTTATTTTGTTGAATGATGAATGTCTTCAAAATTAGGAGGGGCAAAATGAAAGCCGATTATATTTTAGTTTATAAAAACGATAATGTTGTCGTAGCGTTGAAGGACTTATCTAAAGGAGAGACGATTATCGTTCATGGAAGAGAAATCGTTTTAAAAACAGATGCGCCATTTGGACATAAAGTAGCAATTGAACCGATTGCTCAAGGTGAGAATGTTGTGAAGTATGGATATCCCATTGGCCATGCGAAAGAGGAAATTGCTGTTGGAGAGTGGGTACACACCCATAATACGAAAACAAATCTTTCAGGAACGTTAGAATATGCATACGCACCAATAGAGTCAGTGCAAATACCTGTTCCAAAAGTTGAAAGAACGTTCAGCGGTTATGTAAGAGATAACGGTGATGTGGGAATACGTAACGAAGTCTGGATTATTAATACAGTAGGTTGTATCAATAAAACTTGCGAAATTGTTGCCAAAATGGCTAATGAGCAATTTAAAGATCGAGGCATTGATGGTGTTTATCATTACCCTCACCTTTTCGGTTGTTCACAACTTGGCGATGACCTATTAAACACACAAAAAATATTAAGCAATCTAGTTCACCATCCGAATGCAGGTGCTGTACTCGTCCTTGGGTTAGGCTGTGAGAACAATTATGTATCTCAATTTAAGCAAGTCATTGGTGATTATGACGAAGACCGGGTGAAATTTTTAATTGTGCAAGAAGTTGGCGATGAAATCTCTGAATCACTAGAAGTGCTTGACCAATTGGTAAACTACGCTAGCAAGTTTAAAAAACAGCCAATACCTGTGTCAAAGTTGAAAGTCGGGTTAAAATGTGGAGGGTCTGATGCTTTTTCCGGCATTACTGCTAATCCCCTTGTCGGTGCATTTTCTGACATTTTAATTTCTCACGGTGGAACGAGTGTATTAACAGAAGTACCTGAAATGTTTGGTGCTGAAACGATTTTAATGGAACGAGCCAAGGATGAAGATACATTTACTAAAACCGTTCAACTCATTAACGACTTTAAGGATTATTATATTAAGCACGACCAGGTCGTTTATGAAAACCCTTCACCTGGAAATAAAGCTGGGGGAATTACAACATTAGAAGAAAAATCCCTCGGTTGTGTACAAAAAGGTGGTTTTTCAACAGTTGTAGATGTCCTTGCGTACGGGGACCGTTTAAAAACACCAGGATTGAATTTATTAGAGGGTCCTGGAAATGACTTAATTGCAGTAACTGCACTAGCTGCAGCCGGTGCTCATATCGTTTTGTTCACCACAGGTAGAGGTACCCCGTTTGGTGGCCCTATTCCAACAGTGAAAATGTCTACCAATACTCAGTTATATGAGAAAAAACGAAACTGGATTGATTTTAATGCTGGAGAGCTACTATCAGGTAGACAAATGGATGATGTAGCTAATGAACTGTTTGAATACGTTGTTCAGTTAGCATCTGCTGAAGTGTTAACACATAACGAAAAAAATGGTTTTAAGGAAATTTCAATTTTTAAAGATGGTGTCATTTTATAGATGCTAGCTTACTAGATTTTTTGCTGAAAAGGAGAGTTAAAGAAAATATGGAGAAATTAAATAACCGTTTAGATAAACAGTCGTTAGCGGGAAATGTCACGTATGAAACACAACAAGGTTTACCTGAAAAAGTCATTCAATTTGGAGAAGGAAACTTTTTACGCGCATTTGTAAACTGGATGATCCATGAAATGAACAAGCAAGGATTATTTAACGGTAAAGTAGTCGTTGTACAGCCGATAGAACAAGGCTTAATTCCAATGATTAATGAGCAGGATGGCCTTTACACCGTTGTTTTACGAGGGATTGAAAATGGCCAAACGGTGGAAAAAAACGAAATCGTTTCTTGTATTTCTAGAGGAATTAATCCTTATACAGACTGGAATGACCTGTTAGCGTTAGCAGCATCAAAAGACATTAAAGTAGTTATTTCCAATACAACCGAGGCGGGAATTGCTCACTTGGAGGAGCGATATATTGAAGGGAAAACACCAACATCTTTTCCTGCTAAATTAACTGCGTTACTATATCATCGATTTACTCATTTTGAAGGAAGTCCTGCTGCTGGTCTTGTTATTATTCCTTGTGAACTTATCGAGGAAAATGGCAAGAAGTTAAAAGAAATTGTTTTACGATTAGCACATGAATGGCAAATGCCAGCAGATTTTTTAAACTGGGTAGATGAGCATAATCAATTTTGCTGTACGTTAGTTGACCGAATTGTTACTGGCTACCCAAGAGATGCTGTTGAAGAGTTTCGCCAACTTTTAGGCTATGAAGATAACTTAATTACAGTAGGAGAACCGTTCCATTTATGGGCAATTGATGCACCTAAAGAAGTAGCTACGGCCATTCCTTTTGATAAAGCAGGCTTAAATGTGAAATGGGGAGATATTACCCCGTTCCGTAACGTGAAAGTTCGCCTATTAAATGGACCTCACACAATGATGTCTGCTGTGTGTTTTCTAGCTGGTGCAGACACAGTGCAACAAGTGATGGAAGATGAAACGCTTAGTGCATTTATTCAACGAGGGATGCTCCACGAAATCTATCCGACAGTTGATATTGCTGATGAGGAAAAGAAACACTTTGTTGAATCTGTCACTGAACGGTTTTTAAATCCTTACAATAAGCATTACTTAAAAGACATTGCTTTAAGTTCGGTATATAAATTTAAATCTCGTTTAATTCCATCTTTGTTAAACTACAAGGAACAAAAAGGTAGTTTACCAACAATGATTACATTCGCTTTAGCTGGTCTATTAGCATTCAATCGCCCAGTAAGAGAAGAAGGAAATGACCTAATCGGCATACGTGGCGAAGTTGAGTATGCGATTCGCGACAATCAAGAAGCGATCAAAGCATTAAAAGACGCTTGGCAAAAATATGATGGCTCGACACAATCAGTAACGACAGTCGTTTCTGAAGTACTAGGAAACACCGAAGTTTGGGGACAAAATTTAATTGAGGTTGAGCAATTAACTGAAACAGTTGCAACTTTCTTAATAGATATATTAGAAAATGGGATGAAGACAAGTGTAGAAAAAGTAGTCAGTGCAGTTTCTGCTTCTAATTAAATTATAAATTGGGGAGGGAACTCCCCAATTTAAAAGGGGAGTATGTATGAGTTTACTAGATGATATTCAAGAAAGTGGTATTGTTGCTGTTATTCGAGGAGCAAATAAAGATAATATTATTCCCATTGCCAAAGCTTTAAGTGCTGGTGGAGTGAAAGCTTTAGAGCTAACGGTAGAAACACCGAAAATATTATCCCTTGTTGAAATGGTCGCCGATGAACTTAAAGAAGAAGCCATTGTAGGTGTCGGTACTGTACTAGATCCAGAAACAGCTCGAGCAGCGATTATGTCTGGGGCAAAGTTTGTTTTCTCTCCAGTTGTAAATGTAGAAACGATTAAAATGACGAAACGATATGGTGTCTTAAGTGTTCCTGGTGCATTAACACCTACAGAAATTTTAACAGCCTATGAACACGGGGCAGACTTAATTAAAGTCTTCCCGGCAAACATCGTTGGTCCTGGTTATTTCAAAGATGTTCACGGTCCACTGCCCCATATTCCATTAATGCCTACAGGTGGAATAAATGTTTCAAACGTAGGTTCTTATATTAAAGCTGGTGCTGTGGCAGCAGGAGTTGGTAGCACCCTTGTTAATACGAAAGCAATAGTTGATGAGACATACTTAACTAATTTAACAAGTGTTGCAAGTCAATTTGTTAGGGCAGTTAAGCTAGCGAGAGAGAAATAAGGAGAATTTATGAGGAGGCATGACATGAAACCGTTTATTGATGATAATTTTATTTTGCCAAACGAATCAGCGCAAATTTTATACCATGAACACGCGAAACATATGCCCATTTATGATTATCATTGTCATTTAAGTCCGAAAGAAATTGCTGAAAATAAGTCGTTTAAAAATATAACTGAAATTTGGCTTTATGGTGATCATTATAAGTGGCGAGCGATGAGGAGTTTAGGGATTCCAGAAGAGCTGATTTCTGGTAATGGCGAAGACTATGACAAGTTTAAATCTTGGGCAAAAGCAGTTCCTCATACTATTGGTAATCCCCTTTACCATTGGACGCATCTAGAACTGAAAAGGTATTTTGACACGGATTTATTACTAAGTGAAAAAACAGCCGATGAAATATGGGAGCACACGAACGAATTGTTGCAATCACCGCAATTTTCAACGAAAAAAATAATAGAGAACTCTAACGTGAAAGTTATTTGTACAACTGATGACCCCACTGATGATTTACAATATCATCATGCCATTAAAGATGACAAACAATTTCAAACTAAAGTTCTTCCAACATTTCGTCCTGATAAAGCGGTTGAGTTAACGAGACCAGATTTTAATGACTATATTGAAAAGTTATCAAGCGTCACTGAAATTGAGATTAGTAGCTATGAACATCTATTAGCAGCCATCGATAATCGTGCTCATTATTTCCATGAGGCTGGTTGCAGACTATCAGATCACGGTATTCAAACACTGCCATATGAGCCGTGTACATTTGAAGAGGCTGCAAACATTTTCTTAAAAGCTCGTCAAGGCTTAACAGTTACTGAGCAAGAAGAAATGAAGTACAAAACGTATACACTATTATTTTTAGGGCGTTTGTACGCATCTTTAGGTTGGACAATGCAATTACACATCGGAGCTATTCGTAATAATAACGAAAGAATGTTTGCAAAACTCGGTCCAGATACAGGATTTGACTCCATTCATGACTTCTCATTAGCTAGACAGCTAAATGGCTTTTTAAATGAATTAGACAAAACTAATGAGCTACCAAAAATGATTATTTATACATTAAATCCCATTCATAACTATGTCATTGCCACTGCTTGCGGAAACTTTCAAAGTGGGGCTGGCAAAGGGAAAATTCAATTCGGATCAGGTTGGTGGTTTGTTGACCAAAAAGAAGGTATGCTTCAACAAATGACGGATCTCGCTAACCTTGGTTTACTTAGTACCTTTGTAGGGATGCTTACCGATTCTCGTAGCTTCCTTTCCTATACTCGTCATGAATACTTTAGACGAGTGTTATGTCAATTAGTAGGTGGTTGGGTTGAAAAAGGCGAGGCTCCAGCTGATTATGAGCTACTTGGATCAATGATTAAAGATATTTGTTATAACAATGCAAATAGTTATTTCCAAATAAAGTAAGTAAATGAAGTGAGCACAAAGGTGCTAATATGCATCTTTTTGCTTAACCTGGTCATGGTTTAAATTCATGATCACGGCTGTCACGTTGGACATGTTGGACATTAAAAGATAACATTAAAGGTAAGAAAAGCTTCTACTTTGACAAGACTGTCAGTGTAGAAGCTTTTTTATAAGTACGATGAGGGGAACGATGGAACAGATGGAGTTGTTAGTTGTAGAAGATGAAAGAGAAATGTGACTTATATTGTTAGTGTGATGATGCCTACCTTAGTTGGTTTGAAGTGTTAAAAAATATTAGGCAAATAATTGCAAATGATTGATGAGTAGGTCCCAATTCGATAAAATGTCTTATAAAGATACTTGTAGGGGTTGAACATATGGAAATGATCAAAGTAACGGATTTGAAAAAATATTACGGCTCCTTAAAAGCAGTTGATGGGGTCAGTTTAACTGTGAATGAAGGGGAAATCTTTGGTCTGCTTGGTCCTAATGGAGCAGGGAAAACAACGACAATGGAAATGATGGAAGGTCTGCGGGATGCAGATTCTGGTGAGGTGATCATTAATAATCTGTCAGTGAAAAAGCATCGGAAAAAGGTTACTGAACATATTGGTGTGCAGCTTCAATCGACATCGATGTTTGATCTGTTAACGGTTGAAGAAATTTTGCGTATGTATGCTAGTTTTTATAAAAAAAGCCAACCAGTAGAAAAGATTTTGGAGCAGATGAACTTACTTGAGAAACGAAGAGCCTCGATTAAAGGTCTTTCTGGGGGACAAAAACAACGGCTTGCCATTGGTTTAGCGTTAATTCATGATCCTGAAGTTATTTTCTTAGATGAGCCGACAACAGGGTTAGACCCACAAGCAAGAAGGTCGTTATGGGACATTATCCTAGCATTAAAACAACAAGGCAAAACGATTATATTATCAACTCATTACATGGAAGAAGCCTATGTACTTTGTGACCGCTTGGCAATTATGGATCATGGGAAAGTAATGGCACTAGACACGCCCGATATTTTAATTGCCTCACTAGAAATGGAATCGGCCATTCAATTTAAATGGGAGCTAGAAACAAAGCTTCTAGATTCACTTCCTGGTGTCAGAAAAGTAACGACATTAAAGGATCAAGCAGTTCTCTATACAACAAATTTACAAGAAAGCTTAATCGCTTTAATTAAATTTACAGAAGTTCAGAAAATACAACTTCAAGACTTACACACTAGAAGTGCAACGTTAGAAGATGTGTTTTTACAGTTAACTGGAAGGAGCTTGAGAGAAGAATGAAAGCATATTGGCAGTTAACGTTGGCACAATTAAAGCTATTTGCTCGGAATAAAGCAGTTATTTTTTGGACAACCTTTTTTCCGCTATTTTTAATGATTGTATTAGGTTTATTTCTTGGTGGTGGAACAGGTACAACTATATCAGTTGCCTGGATTGACCAAGATAAAAGTGATTACTCATTAATAATGAAAGATACCTTTTTAGACGTAGAGGCGATTGAATTACGAGAATGGGAAGATTTCAATCTAGCAAAGCAAGAAGTCGAAGAGGGCAATCTTTCTTTCGTGATTGAAATAGGAGCTGGATTTACTGAGAAAATAGCGGAAGGAGAGCAACCGACATTTTCTGTCTACTATGATGAAACAAACCAAGCGATAGCTCAGCTCGGCTTTGCGATCATTGATCAAGCAGTTGATCAATTAAACAAACAGCTAACAGATTATCAAGAAACGGTGTTCGTCGAGCGTCTTGGAATAAAATCATTAGACTTGACATACTTAGATTTCTTAGTGCCAGGAATTGCGGCGCTAATGATCTTATCGAGCAATTTGAATGGTGTTGCTGCACAAATCTCCTCATGGCGCGAACGCGGGGTTCTGCGCAGAATGAAATTAACCGGACTTCCAGCTAGTACATTTGTTGCTGCGCAAATTACAGCTAGGGCGATACTAAACATCACCCAGTCTATTTTAGTATTGAGTGTAGGTATCTTCTTACTTGGCGCACAGATGAATGGGAATTGGTTTCTCTTATTGTTTTATCTAATTTTAGGAATCCTTGTGTTTATGTCGTTAGGCTTTCTTGTTGCTAACTTGGCAAAAACACCAGAACATGCTTCGCCGATCGCGGGATTTATTTCGTTTCCAATGTTCTTTTTAGGAGGAATTTTCTTTCCGATCACGAATATGCCTGACTTTTTACAACCGGTAGTGGCGATTATTCCGATCTCACATTTAGCTAGCGTTTTACGAGAAGTCATGAATGTCGGTGCCACAATGACAGAACTCCTTGTACCAACAGCAGTTTTAGTTGCTTGGTTTTTAGTTTGCTTTGCGATTGCTTCAAAAACGTTTAAGTGGGAGTGAAATCAAAAAAATGAGCCTAGTAAATTAAATGAAAAGAGGGGACTCACGTTTTGCTTTTAAGTCCCCTCTTTTGTATTTTAAAGCTACAATTTTGATTGATGTTGCTTATACATATTAGTCAACACATACGTTTTATAGGGCGCTTGCTCATCCGTTACTTTATATCTTCAAATACAGGGTTCGTAATTAGACCGGAGCGGCGCAATTTAAGATATACATTAACAGTAATTTCAGCTCTGGCAAACTCTTTATCCCAATGATCTTCTACTTTCTTAAAGTCATCGTAGGCTTGCCGTTCCATATGCTCACCAAAACCAAAGATATCTAGTTGGTATTCCTCTTGCAAAATCTCAATTGTTTTCTCAATATCAGCTTTGAATGATTTTCCAAATTTCTCTTCCAACTCGAGATATGTTTTAATCTTCTTAACATCTTTCGGACATTGGATTAGATCGATACGCCCTTCTAAATCAATATCAATATTAATGTGAGGAATTTGGTTTTTGTAATATGCTTTAACTTCTGTATTAGAATTATAGATACGCGATGTCATTACCTTATTCTCCCCGCATGCCGCTGTAATTGAGGTGTTTTTTAGCTTATCTTGAAGAAGAAGGTAATTTCTTGTATGGTTTATTGGCAAATTTCCTTGATACTCTAATCCTTTGAAGATAGCTAAGCCTTCGGTTTCAGCGATCGCATCAAGATCTATTTTCTCCATATTCTCTAAAGTATTGCCTTTTGTAACAGAGCCTTTTACTTTAATTATGCTAAGTACAGGCTCTCGACCGGGTGAGACAAGTGCTCTAAGAAAATCCTTTAAGCGGATATCCGGATCGCCCCCCCATTCATCTACCATCGTATCTAGCTGAACATGTAATTTTAATGACGAAACACGTTGGATTGGATATGTTATCTTTAGCACATCACTAGCTCGGACATTATCAGCAACTAGAAAATTAAAATCACTTCTTATTTCCCGATCACCCTCAAAAAAGTCAATAAACTCGAGTAAGCCTTCTTTGGCAAGTTCTTTACTAATGACAACGACACGCATATGTGAGAATTTTAATTTTCGTGTATAACCAACATTCATTTTCTTAGCTAGTTCGGCAATACTATCGCCTTCTAGACTAAAAACGATTGAAGCTGTTTGAGAGCCTGCAACCTCAGCTTCTAATGCTGGAGGGTTTAAAACTTCTACTGTTAGCTCATATTTATATTCTTTTCCTTTATCGATTGCAATTCCGGTTACTAACGAAATTTCATTTAATTCTTGGGCATCCCAACAACCCGTTAAAAAAATCACGAAAATTAGCAGCAAACGACATAGATTTTTCAACTATTATCGCTCCTTTTTTGAGGAGGTGTTGGCGATTGAACATTAGGTTGTTTATTTGGAGACTCGGTTTTCAGGTATGAAGGTCTCTTCTTCATTGCCCAGGCAGGGAGACGGATGACCACGTCTCCATGATCTTGCAAAGTAAATGGTGCAAACGGCGCCAAATATGGAACACTAAAAGAGCGTAGGCTCGTTAAATGGGCAACTAGCATAATCATTCCTAAGAACACTCCATATAATCCAAAAATCGAGGCAATGACTATGTAAAGAAACCTTAACAGTCGTGTAGAAATTGCAAAAGAATAGATTGGTGACACAAAACTAGCAATTGCTGTTAGGGCAACAACGATCACCATAATATTCGAAACAATTCCCGCTTCGACTGCTGCTTGACCAATAACTAAACCACCAACGATTGAAATCGTACCACCTACCGCTCGTGGCATTCGTATACCTGCTTCTCTTAAAATTTCAAAGGTGATTTCCATCAAAAGCGCTTCAATCACAGCAGGAAATGGAATGCCCTCCCGTTGTGAAATAACACTAATTAATAATTGTGTAGGGATCATTTCATGATGATAGGTAATTACAGCAACGTAAAACGAAGGCAAAAGCAATGCCATTAAAAATGCCAAATAGCGAATAAGTCGCATAAAGCTGCCCATCAAGAACGGCTGATAATAATCTTCACTAACAGAAGTAAAGTCATTAAATGTGGCAGGTGCTGCTAAAACAAATGGACTTCCATCTACTATTAAGGCGAATTTCCCTGAAATCAAATGTGCTGCAATCGCATCAGGCCGTTCGGTGTTGTATAATAGTGGAAATGGAGTAAAGGTTTTATCTTCGATTAATTCTTCAAGCATCCCTGAATCAAACAAAGCATTTGTATCAATTTTAGCGAGTCTTTTTTGAATTTCTGCTAATATTTTTTTGTTTATAATACCATCGACGTAGGCAAGATAAACGGATGTTCCTGTTTCTGAGCCAATTGTGTAATTCTCAAAACGGAGTGCCGGATTTTTAATTCGTTTTCTTATTAAGCTAAGGTTTGTTTGAATATCCTCATTAAAACCATCTTTCGGTCCACGAACGATCGTTTGCGTTGTCGGTTCTTCGATACCTCGTTTCTCGAAGGCTTTAATCTTTATTGATAAAACCGATTGCATGCCATTGACAAAAATCACCGCTTCTCCGTTTACGATCGCCTCGACGATTTGTTGCTCTAGCTCAATAAAGGTATGCTGTGAGCCTGAGAAGACTTTTTTACCGTAATTTTTCCATTCTGCATCAGTCAAGATCTGTTCCTTTTGATCAACTGATTCTGTTAATGGATATAATACTTTGTTCGTTACGACTTGCCAATCTGTCATCGTCGTTAAGTAAAAGAGCATGCCATCACGTTGGCCAACTTTAATATTTTCAATCATCAAGTCTGCGGTACTTCCGAAAATCATTTTTATTCGCTGTTTTACTCTATGTAGATCACCATCAAACTTTTGAGCGATTTTCTGTTCGTTGGGTAGAAGACCGTCCAAAGAAAAATCTTTTTTTTGAAAGAAGCTCTTAAACCATTTTTTTAGCAACCTGTTTCCCTCCTTTTGCTTGTTTTTTCTTCCATAAGACAAGCAATGCTAATATACCTGGAATACCAATTTGAAGGGGCATATGCATATAAAGCGGAACAAAGCGGATCCCCTCTTCGATATGTTCAGCGTAATTTGCTGAAATTAAAATGGAGAATATAGCAATAGCCATTCCCATTGGAAGGGTAAAGTGTCGATACGGTACGTTAAAGACATACTCGAGACCTTTTAAGCCACCAAAAAAAAACAAGCTAACTTTAATGAAGATGCCTAACATCATTACGAAAATGATGATCGGATCTACGCGTTCAATAAATTGAGCAAAGGAAATCTCTCGACCCGCACTTAACAGAGGAAAGGTAGACCTACCAGAAATATTTGTCCCTAAAACCCCCAATTTAAATATTTTTATCACAGCTAGCAGTAGTCCTGTTGTGATAACAGCACCCATACTCACTTTAGCAACATGGTGAAATTTTTGTGTACTCGCCATAATCATCGTCAATACGATTACTTCACCAAACGGAAAGCCAATTAAGTCTGGAAAAATGACGTCAAAAACTCGCCCAAACCCTTCAGGTAAAATAGGTAGAAGATTGGCAAAGTTAATATCTCCGCCAGCGAGGAGAAAAATACTTGTTAAAACTAGAAACAAAAAGATATAAGGGGCAAATGTTTCAGCAGTACGAGCAATAACCTCAGGACCTAAATAGACAACATAGGTAACAACAAGCATAAATGTAATCGCTAATATTTCGGTTGGCGTATTCGGAAAGATCGTTGTCGTCAGTAACTCTAAGAAGTCTCGTAAAACTCGTGAAGCAATATAAAAAAAATAGGCAATATAGACAAAAGATAAACTAATTGCGATCATTCTTCCCAAAAGTTTACCGGTAATTTCAAATAAATTTTGACCGATTTCATAAGAAAGAATGAAAGTATAAATATAAATAATGATTGCTCCTATGACACTTGCGATTAAAATTGCAATCCAGGCGTCTTGTTCTGCGTCTTGGGCTAGTCCAACAACGACTGCAGAACCAATTTGGAAAATGATAATTATAATATATAATTGCAGTAAACTAATTTTTTCTACTTGAGTTTGCAAATTGCCCACCTCTTTTTTATTCATTAATGGGTCTTTTTCCGCCTGAAATCAACAATAATTGCTGATACAAGAGCGAAGATAGCCGCAAAAAGAAGATACAACCTTCCTACGCTTATATGGAAAACAAACATTAATTGCATAGCACCTAGAAATGAAACATCATAGAGGATTGTATCAATTATTGTAATTACTAATAAGATAATGGTGAATGTTATGAATGAACCTAATGTAACCATTTACTTTGCCTCCAGCTTTTCCCGTTCTAAATTAGAATGTACTACTTTGGAAAATGTATGTATGAAAGAGAATTTATAAACAAAATGCTTTTGTATTTCCATATTTAAAAAAGATTGGGTATAAATAAAATTAATGGGTTCCAATATTAGCGCTTTCGTGTTATACTTAGGTTAATTATTTTTGATCGTTTTAATGATGTTGGATGGATTGCTTTATAAGTTTTCCTCTAAAATGTTAAATGAACAAGGATAGTGAATAAACCGTGTGGATGAATATCCCACAAATCAGGAGGAAAACAAATGTTACAAGGTACAGTTAAGTGGTTTAATGCAGAAAAAGGTTTCGGATTTATCGAGCGCGAAGACGGAGACGATGTATTCGTTCACTTCTCAGCTATTCAAGGTGACGGCTTCAAATCTTTAGAAGAAGGCCAAAAAGTTACTTTTGAAATCGTTGAAGGCAACCGTGGTGCACAAGCTGCTAACGTTACAAAAGCTTAATTAAAAATTATAAAAGACATTCCTTTGGGAATGTCTTTTTTTGGTGTCCTTGGAGAAAATTTTGTCGGATGATGCAATTAAACAATGGCGAAAAATAGCACGGTGTTAGAAAGCATTAATTAGTTTATAGTAAGAAGGATTATTCTCCCCTTATTAGTGGCATTGTACAACATCGGAATGAACCGCCTGATTTAATAATTTCAGTAATATCAACTTCAATTACCTCAAATCCTTTTGCTCTTAGTGCTTGATTAACCTTTTCATTTACAGGTAAGCTAAATATTTTTTTGTCGCCAATCGAAAGGACATTCGTTCCTAATGTGAATTGCTCCTCTTTCGTTACTTCAATTAAATCAAATTGAGAAGCAAATAATTCGATATCTCTCTTTGTAAGTGCTTCAGGATAAATTAACGCTTCAGTAGGCGAAATAATATTAAAGACGCAATCTAAATGGAGGTACTTTTCTTTAAAGGGAATAGCGATAACCTTAAACTTAGGTAGCAAACTTTCTAAATGTTCGATAGATGCTTCAGTTGTGCGGTCACTAAGTCCAACATATATTGTACCGTCATTAATCATGACATCTCCGCCTTCAATAGGATCACCGACGATATTATAATATGAGACCTCTTCACCCTTTAGCCAATCTTTTAAGATATCTTCTTCTCCTTGTCTAACTCTATTTGCCATATCAGCAACGAAGATCGTTTGACCTAGAGTAAAACCGATATCACGAGTAAACACTTGTTCAGGAAATTTTCTAGCAGGCGGTAATAAAATTACTTCTATGCCGTGATCTTCAAGTTTTCGTACAAACTCTTTATGCTGCTTCATTGCTTTTTCAATATGGATCCCTACGTCTTTGAACTTTTTTTGCGTATCATTAATGACATCTCGGATTGTCATATGCTTAGGTTCACATAATATTACTTTTTTTAGCTTCCCAAACTCATTTATACAAAAGGACCTCTCCATTATTCTTTGTGAAAAATCCATGTTAGCTCCTCCAGTCTCTGTCGGCTCTCGGCCTCTCTTAACTAGGATTACCGTTTACTGAAATACCTATGTGAATAAAAAATGAGGCTCCCCAAAAAGTAAAGTATCAGTCACCTCATCTACTAGAAATAGATCGTGTACAAACATACACTTCTACAAATAGTAACACTTCGAGGTGAGCTGACACTTATGGGGCAGCCTCAGAGAGCGTGACGTCAAGGGTTATACTCCCTGACGTTTTCGTTGGTTATTTATTTTTTTTGTTTGCTGACTTTTCATCGATTGAGTAGTATTGCTCCAATTACTATTACCTTTATTACTCGCTTGGCTTTTCTTATTGGCAAGCTGTTGTTTAATAGCTTCCTGTAATGAAACTTTCTTCTTTTCTGTTTGTTCAGACATTGTTATTCTCCTTTTTGAAACCAAATAGTAAAACTCTAATGTTGAGTGTACCATTTATTTTCTCTTGTTTATAGTAATTTTATTAAATAGATGAAGAATGATAAGATAAAGGGAAGTCAAACGTAAAAGGATGATGAAATTGTCTCAGGTTTATCAGCAGCCATACATGAAAGTATTAAGAGAAATACATGGAATTGAGCAAAGATATATCGAGACTGAGTATAGTCTCTTCTTGTATGAAACAAAAATAGTTACACCTGTTAAGACGTTTCAGCTAAAAGATGTTCTTGATGTATCGTATTTACACTCAACAAATAAATACGGCACCCTTTACCTACATACAAACCAAGGAGTTTTTCCTTATTATGTTTGTTCTCCGCCAGATGAATTTATCGCTTTAGTGAAGAGGTATAAAATGGAAGGGTAAACGTTATTAGTCATATTCGCTCAACATAATAGTCGCCCATAAATCAGTCCTCTTGATTTATGGGCGACTTCCGTTATTATTTTGCCTCGTTATGCCAAATCAAAGCTACAGTTCCTTCACCAGCATGAACTGCTATTGTCGAACTAATTTCTCCGACAACAATGTTCATTTTAGGAAATTGCTCGGCAATTTTCTTTTGGACATCTAAAGCCTTTTCTAATACATTCCCATGCATTATTTGAACTTCAGGGATGTTATGCTTTTCATTAGCAGTGGCTAAAAATTCAATTAGACGATTAACTGCTTTTTTCTCGGAGCGAACCTTTTGGAATAAATCAAATTCACCCGCAGTTGTAATTGTAATAATTGGTTTAATTTGTAGGAGATTTCCTAGTAAAAACTGTGTTCCCGACATTCTACCGCCCTTGTAAAACTGATCTAAGCTCCCTAATAATACATATTTCTCAGATCTTAACGCTTCTTCACGGAGTTTTGCAGCAATTTCTTTATGATCATCAATTGTTTTTGCTAATTCGATTCCTTTATAAAGCAACGTCGTAATTGTATAGGACATTGATTTTGAGTCAACGATTTCGCCATCAAGTTCAGCCATCTCCATGCCTGCTCTTGAGCTATCCACTGTTCCACTTAGTTTCCCAGAGACATGAACGGCAATGACACCATCATACTCAGCTTTAAGTTTTTCATAAAGTTCCGCAAATTTCCCAACAGAAGGTTGTGATGTCTTTGGGACTTCTTTAGCGCTGTTAATTCTTGAATATAATTCTTCAGTTGTTAAATCAACACCGTCTTCAAACGTACGGTCGGGAAAAATAATTGCAAGAGGCATTACATAAACATCTGGATTTTGTTTTAGTTCGTCAGTTATAAATGCTGTACTGTCAGTAACCCAAGCGATTTTCTTATTCATGGCGATCAAACCCTTTTTCTTTAAATTTTTTTCTAAACTAAACACATTTATTCACGAGTGGATATTCCATTACCTGGTAATAGAATATAGTATTAAGTTTTATGTACTTCTTTATTGTACCTAATAGGAAAGCGATTGCATATATGATAACTGTCATATATTGTTCAATATTCTTTAGAGGAAATACAAGTAAAATCTAGAATTATTGTATAGAACGAAAAATATGTTTCGAATGTCTGGTTAAAGGTTATCTTAATAAGTAGAGAAACTTCGTTTTATAAAATAATTATTTTTTGATAATGGTTCTCATTTGATATTAATTTTAATTTTTGTTATCATTAAACATATCAAAGATATTAAGGAGTGTTTATACACATGACAAAAGCAAATTTAGTTAGTTCACTAAATTCTCAATTAGCAAATTGGAATATTTTATTCACGAAGCTTCACAACTACCACTGGTATGTAACAGGTCCTGAATTTTTCACATTACACACTAAATTCGAGGAGTATTATACAGAAGCTGCAACGTACATTGATTCAATTGCAGAACGTATATTAACGATTGAAGGCAAGCCTCTTGCTACTTTAAAAGAGTATCTTGAAGCATCATCGATCGAAGAAGCATCAAGTAAAGAAGATGCAAAAGAAATGGTCGCTATTCTTGCTGCAGATTTCGAAAAGGTAATTGCCCTATCAAACGAAACGATTGCCCTAGCGGAAGAAGCCGGAGACGAGTCTACTGCTGATATGTTTATTGGTATCAAGACATCATTAGAGCAACACGTGTGGATGTTAAAAGCATATTTAGGATAGGTAGCAAAAGTGCTAAGTGAGTGATAGTTATCTCACTTAGCACTTTTTTTCTGAGTTTTTGAGTGTCTTGATAATATACATATATGTTGAAATTTGGTACTAGAAGATGTCGCATAATTTCCTTAAACGAGCCGCTAAAACCTGTTAGAGTTTTACAGCGAGAGTGGAAGTCATGCGACTTTTTCATTGGAAGCAGATGACGCAGGATTTCCTTGAAAGAGCCTCTAAAATTCGTTAGAGTTTTACAGCGAAGAGAAAGGAAATCCTGTGACTATTTGAGAGAAACACTCATAGATTTATAAAAAAAGTTAGTGTACTAACTAATTCTGTGTTACAATATAGTTAGTACACAAACTAAAATTATGTAGGTGAAGAAAATGAATATCGGATATTTAATTCAGTTATCAGCAAAGTTGATGAAAGGGAGTTTACACAGGCGACTAGAGAAAGAAAATTTTACCGTTGCGCAGTGGGCAGTAATTAAAGATATTGAAATGCAAGCGCAGTTTAATGCTAACGTTGATCATTTTACAGCTGTAGCAATTTCAGAGCGATTAGACATGGATAAGCCAACAATCTCTGGGATTATTAATCGCCTTGTAGAGAAGGGCTTCGTAGAGAAGAAACCGCATCCAAAAGATAAGCGATCACAAATTATCAATCTAACGGACGCTACTCTGTCGCTTCTACCAAAGCTTGAAGAAATGAATGAAGCTACAATTGAAGAATCATTAAAAGATTTTAGCGAATCCGACAAAGAATTGTTAGTTTCATATTTAAATAAACTAGTAAGAAATTTGAAAGGAGATTGACAATGGGGAAAATTTTAGTAACAGGGGCAACAGGCAATATAGGAAAGAGTGTTGTTAATGAATTAATGAAAAGGGGGGAAGAAGTAAAAGCAGCTTTGTTTGACATTAAAGAAGATGTTGCCTGTGAAAAGGTGAAGTTTGATTTTCTAAATGCAGAGACATTTACGGAAGCTTTAGAGGATGTTGACCGAATTTTTTTAGTAAGGCCACCACAGCTTGCCAATCCGAAAAAGGATATGCGTCCATTTTTGGAAGTGGTAGCATCCAAAAAGATAAAACAAGTGGTCTTTATTTCCCTATTAGGAGTTGAGAAAAACCCGATTGTACCACATCGCAAAATTGAAGACATGATTAAACAAATGGCAATTCCTTATACATTTATAAGACCTGGGTTTTTCATGCAAAATTTAAGCACAACACACGCAGCAGAGATCCGGGATCGAAACGAAATTTTTGTTCCAGTAGGAAAAGCAAAAACGAGCTTTATTGATACAAGGGATATCGGGGCTGTTGCAGCTGAATGTTTTACTTCTGATAAACATATCTATCAGTCTTATACTTTAACGGGAAGCGAAGCGATTGATTATTATGAGGTAGCGCAAATTTTATCTGAGGAACTTGAGAGAAAAGTTGTTTATAAAAATCCTGGACTTCTTGAATTTAGGAGAGAGACAATTAAACGAGGAACAAAGAAAGAGTTTGCTAATGTGATGACAATGCTTTATTTACTGACAAAGATGGGAACAGCAGAAAAAGTTACCGACGATTTAGAGAGAGTAATGCAAAGAAAACCAATTACATTTAAGCAGTTTGTTCGTGATCATAAGAATACTTGGGAAACAAAAACGAAAATTACGGTGTGAGGTGATGGGTTATGTTTAAAGATAGATTTCTTCCTTATGTAAAAGCAGGTCTTATTGCTGGACTTTTAACAGCGATGATTGCAGCTTTGGCGTTTATTCTTTCAAGTTTTATGTTTGGGTTTTCAATTGAAATAATTGGTGAGAGTAGAGATACGTTGTATGTAGTATTTATCTTGTTCGTTTCCTTTATAGCAGTTTTCCTTGGTGCGCTCATTTTCTATTTGTTGCAAAGATATACGAAGCGACCGACGATTTACTTCCTATTTGTAGTTATCTTAGGTTTTTTAGGAAACACGCTGATGGCAGAGACCGATTTGTTAGATCAATATAAAATAGCTGGGCATATTGTACATGTGATTGTTGCTTGCTTAGCTTTGTATCTCATCCCTAGATTAACTAGAAAATAAGTATATAAAAAGAAGGAGCTGACATTTAGTTGTCAACTCCTTCTTTTATTGTTTTGTATCTTCCTACTTGAAGTTTCTTAAACACTTCATCGATCATCATCTCATTAATCTTTGGATGCTTAATTTTCGATGTACTTATTTTACGATACATCTCTTCATCAATAATTCCTTCTTTAAAGAGCTTATCTAGTATTGGACTGCGGTAGTTATCAATAGTTAGATAGGCTAATGTTATTTTTTCATTACCCGTTTTTAAGTTTACGCTAATCCCTTTTAAGCTCGGAAAGATAAACGACGAATAATCATAATCTATATAAATTTGCTCCTTTTTCGTTCCTTTAAGAGCAGGAGAATTACTCGGTAACTTAACGAGATAGACCATTTGTTCATAAGAAAAACTCATTTTTTCGATCGAATAGCCATATTTCTTCTGAAATTGTCTCTCTGTCAATTTCATTGCCAATTGATTAAAGTAATTGTTGGTTAGTACAATCGTTGCTAAAAAGAGGACAATGCTAGTTATAAAGATGAATTCATTCATGGCTAGAGTCCTCCTTATATAAGACAACTTTATTCTTGCCTAGGCTTTTTGCTTGATATAACGCATTGTCTGCCGCATCAATTAAATTGTTGATGGTATCGAAGTATAGTTTTTCAGTCGAGGCAACTCCGACACTAACTGTTAAAGTCCCATTAGGTTGCTTTTCTTCGCTAGGAAAAGTCGCTTTTTCAATATTTTCACGAATTCTTTCGCCGACAAGGACAGCTTTATCCTCTTTTGTATTAGGTAATAAAACAATAAATTCTTCGCCCCCAAATCTAAAAGCAATATCTTGTTCTCTTACTGAATTTTGTAAAATTGCAGCAAGCTCAATCAATACTTCGTTCCCTAGAAGATGACCATTTGTGTCATTAAAATGTTTAAAAGAGTCAATATCAAGGATTACGATAGAAAGTGGATTTTTAGTTGTTTCAGCGCTTGAAAAAAGATTGTTAGAATAGTTTTCAAACGAACGTTGATTTAATAAACCAGTTAAGCCGTCTTTTAAAGCCATATTTTCAATTTGCTCATAAAGGTTTGCATGTTCAATAGCAATAGCTGCTTGGTTTGCTAATGGGATCACACTATCAATGTCGTCTTCTGTGATTGGCTGTTGATTTACAATATTATCAATAACTAACACGCCAATTTGCTTTCCTTGATTAAGTAAAGGAATTACAGCAAACGCTTGCATTTGGAAAAAATTTAAAAAAAGTTGTTGTGAATGATCAGTTTTATCAATTTGCTCAACATTATAAGGAATACCGTTGCGAAGAGCTTTTTCTAATATCGTTTGGTTATCTAAATCAATCGAAATGGATTTAATTAGCGCATTAAGTTGCGGATCAATGGCATCCTTGTCATAGTTTAATTTAATAATATCAAGAAGCTTTAAGTTACTTTTGGCGAGCCTCTCCCAAGTACCGAAGCCTTCATTTGCATTCATAGGGCCGATCCCCATAATTCCATTCAATTGATTTTTTTCCGAGGACTTAAGAAAAATCATCGCTCTGTTAAAGCCTAACCCATGACCAGCTGTAACAGACACTAGGATAATTTGTAGTAGTTTATCCAATTGCAGTGTTTGTTGCATCGCTAAGCTAACTTCTCTAAATACATCTAATTGCTTTGACTGTGTCATTAAGGTAGAAAGCCAGCGCTCTTGTTGTTTCGATTTTTTTTCATAAAATTGAGTTGCCATTCCGATAAAAATTGCAAAAATTATATAGCTCGTTAAGATCAGCAAATTTGCTTCAGCTTGAAGTGTTACAATGAGCCAGCTGACTATTGCAGAGAAGATTGCTCCTTTTAGCTGAAATAAGTAGCAAGAAATAAAGATGACAAATAAAAGTTGCCAAGAGAGATTTGAGAAATTGAAAGCGATCCCATATATGATTACAATTGCAAATGCGAGGGCTATTAAGATTATTTTATTCCATTTATCATTTATTACAAATTGAAAAACATTGGCCGTAATTCCAAATAGAATGGAGATTAAAAGTATAGTAATATATAGATTCACCGGAATCACCTACCTTTTTCTAGTTGTTGACTTAAGTAATAGAACTATACTCCTATTTTAGCTTAAAAATTAGCAATAGGACAGTAGGAATTTATTAAAACAAAAAATATTAAAATCGGATCGAACAAAAATAACAGTATGTAAATCGTTATATTAGTAAAGGCGAAATGAAAACGGACAACCCAAAGGGTCATCCGTTTACGATTTCACCACCATTAACATGGATGATTTGCCCTGAAACGTAGGAAGAATCTGTGGAGGCCAGATAAACGTATGCGGGAGCTAATTCAAATGGTTGGCCAGCCCGTTTCATTGGGGTATTACTACCGAAGCTAGCGACTTGACTTGCAGGAAAAGAAGCGGGAATAAGTGGCGTCCAAATAGGTCCAGGTGCTACACCGTTAACACGGATACCTTGTCCTGCCAATTGCATTGATAGAGATCTTGTAAAGGTAACCATCGCTCCTTTTGTCGATGAATAATCAACGAGCTGTTCATGACCAAGGTAGGCTGTAACAGATGTGGTATTTATAATAGAACTTCCTTGTTTAAGATGAGGCATTGCCGCTTTAACAAAATGGAAGCATGAGAATATATTAATTCGAAAAGTCCGTTCCAGTTGTTCAGCAGTAATATTTATTATATTATTTTGCACGACCTGCCAGGCGGCATTATTAACAAGAATATCCAACTGCCCAAGTTGGTTGACAGTATCTTCAATCATTTTTTGACATGTAGCTTCTTCGGCAATGTCGCCCTGTAAGACTAAACACTTTACCCCTTTAGATTCAACAAGTTGTTTTGTTTCTTCGGCATCTTCAATCTCGTCTAAATAGGCGATTGCTACGTTCGCCCCCTCTTTAGCAAAGGCAACAGCAACAGCCCTTCCAATCCCACTATCACCACCAGAAATAAATGCGACTTTTCCAGTTAGCTTGCCACTGCCCTTGTAATTAGGATCATCAAAAATTGGGCGTGGCTTCATCTTTGCTTCAATTCCTGGTTGTTTTGTTTGATGCTGGGGCGGAAAAGAAGAAGGTAAGTTATCGTTCAATATAAAACACTCCCTTACAATATAATCTAACAAGAGTAAAATGTGCTAAATGGTGACCGTTTATACAATAATTGAATTCTTATTAGAAAACAATAAATCCAAATGGACAAGTCATACCCCTTCAAAATTGTTTTAATATCCAGGTAAGGGACTAATTGGAAAAAAATAATACAGTGCTAACATTAGAAGGAGAACTTTTACGCATATATTAATGGGGATTTGAAGAAAGATAAAATAATAGAGCAAATAAGTGACATTCTTAAATATAAGAGGTAAATTAAAGATAAGAAAAAAATAGGGAAGCGGAGTGAATTCATTGCCTAAAAAAGATAAAGGTTTAAAACCAGGTTCACAAATCCCAGCGTTTGTTCTAGAGGATGTCGAAGGGAAAACATATTCAAGTACTGATTTTAAAGGAAAACCTTTTTTACTTTATTTCCTAAGAGGTACATTTTGACCAAATTGTCGTAAGCAGTTAGGTCAACTGCGTGAAAATGCTTCTAAATATGAAAAATTGGGAATAGCTATTGTCGTCATAGTTGGTCAAAATAAACAAACTGCATCAAATTGGTTAGAAAAAAATCCAATGCCTTTTCCATTCTTAATCGATGCGGATCGTTCGGTTATTAAACAGTTCGATGTTTATAATGCATTTAGTTTTGATGCCTTCAGGCTTGCTCATCCAAGTTTGTTTTTAATTGATGGTGATGGGAAGATTGTCTATAGTTACGTTAGTTCGAACCAGTTTGATCGTCCAACAGAAAACGATACATTTGAGAAGGTTCATGAATTGTTAGCAAATACAGTTACCGAATGATAACTTAATAGTAACAGCGACGAAACACGAGGAACTCTGAGTAGGGAACCTTGTGTTTCCTTGTTTAACTGGAGGAAGTTGTTAAGTATCAGTATTTTTTTCTTCTGAAAATTATTTTTGTAAAGTAAATTCCGTTTCTTTTCTTATATATATAGTGAAGCTAGAAAAAGAAAACTTCACAAAATAGCCAAAATTTCAGCCGCCACTATACCGTATTCCCTATTACAATAGTGTTAAAGTGATTTATATCACAGACAAAATAAATTATCTATTATACGTGAAAAGTTAATTGTTCAATTTTGAGCATGTTCGAGCATTAGTTGCAATGTTCAGTAATGAGCAAGTGTTTGTTAGTTTGTTCAGTTTTGAGCAATCTAACTAATTTTAAGATGTACGGAGGGGAATTGTTATGTTGGAAATGTTTGATGTTTTATTGTTATCAAGGCTACAATTTATGTTTACAATTATTGTTCATTATTTTTTCGTCCCATTAACGATCGGATTAGCTGTATTAATTGCTTTTATGGAATTTAAGTATTGGAGAACGGGAAATCCTTTATACGATAAAATGGCACGTTTTTGGACTAAGCTCTTTCTTGTTAATTTCGGAGTAGGTCTCGCTACAGGGATTACGATGGAGTTTCAGTTTGGAATGAATTGGGCAGGCTATTCTCGCTTTGTCGGTGATATTTTTGGAGCACCGCTAGCTGCTGAAGGAGTATTTGCCTTTTTCTTAGAATCAACGTTTATTGGTTTACTAGTTTTTGGACGAGACAAAATCTCGAAAGGAATGCGTTTTTTTGCTGCACTGATGATTTCATTAGGTACGACAATGTCATCATTTTGGATCATTGCAGCCAACTCATGGCAGCATACACCAGCAGGTTTTATTATAAACGAGGAAATGAACCGTGCAGAGATGGTAAGCTTTGTAGAGGCTGTTTTTAATCCATCGACAATGGTGAGATTTGTCCATGTTATGCAAGGTGCATACATTTTAACGGCATTTTTTGTTATCGCGATTAGCGCGTATTATCTACTAAAAAAGAAAAACATTTCACTAGCCAAAAAGTCAATGAAATACGCGGTGATTTTTGGATTGTTTTTCTCAGTGACTCAAGCATTTTCAGGTCATGCTCACTCAGTACTAGTAGCAGAGACACAACCAGCAAAACTTGCAGCATATGAAGCTCATTGGGAAACAGAGAGTAATGCTCATCTATTACTTTTTGCCATTCCAGATTATGAAAATGAACGAAATAAGTTTGAAATTGGAATTCCAGGATTATTAAGTTATTTAACTCATGGTGACAAAAATGAGCCGGTCTTAGGATTGAAAGAATTCCCGGAAGACGAGCGCCCTGGTATATTTGGAAACTTTATTGCCTTTCGTGTGATGATTGGCTTAGGGATGGTGTTCATTTTCTGGACGATGTATTTAGCGTTTCAAATGAGCCGAGGTAGACTATATGATAACCATTTTGCTTTAAAAACATCGTTGTTCCTTTTACCAACGCCTTATCTTGCTAACACAGCTGGTTGGGTTGTTGCTGAATGGGGCAGACAGCCTTGGATCGTCTATGGCGTATTAAAGACTGCTGATGGCGTTTCGCAGTTAAGTACAATCGAATTAATTTTATCTCTAGGATTTTTTGTTGGAATTTATACGTTTCTGCTTTATCTGATGATTTATTTAATGGTTAAAGAAGTGAAGAAATTTGATATGGATAAAGCATTTGCTAAAGACAAACATGAAGAAACTAGAAGGGAGGCGACTGCATAATGGATTTAAACATCATTTGGTTTATCCTTTTAGGAGTATTAATTATTGGTTATGCGATTTTGGATGGTTTTGATTTAGGGATCGGAACTTTATTTTATACCCTCGGTAAGACGGAAGACGAAAAGAAAACGTTAATTAATTCGATAGGACCTGTCTGGGATGGCAATGAGGTTTGGTTATTAACGGCTGGTGGGGCGTTATTTGCTGCTTTTCCTTTCGTATATGCAACCGTATTTAGTGGTTTTTATTTAGCGATGTTACTTGTTTTATTCGGCTTAATTTTTCGTGCAATTGCCGTTGAGTATTATTTTAAAACCGAGGACGACCCAAAACTACAAAAGCTAATGGGAAGACTATTTTTCATAGGGAGTCTTATCCCAGGGTTCCTGTTTGGTGTAGCGATGGGCAATATTGTTGTCGGAATACCAATGGATCATATGCAAAACTATGTAGGAAGCTTTTTCGATTTGTTAAATCCGTATGCTCTACTTTTAGGTGTAGTCGGGTTAATTGGCTTTTTATTACAAGGAACAACCTATACAATTTTAAAAACAGAAGGTGCAATTCAACAACGAGCGATTCGTTTAACAAAGCTATTTAGTATTTTCATCATTGTCGCATGGGTCTTAGGGACATTAACGGCGCAAATATATGCTCCACATATGTATACTAACTATTTTAATTATCCAATTTTATTTATTATTCCATTAACTACAGTTGCTTGTTTAATAGCAGTTCCAATGCTCTTAGTCATTGCCCACTACGGAAAATTATTTATTGCTAGTTCGCTAGTGATTGTAACGATGATTGGCACGTTAGCTGCAGGAATGTTCCCTAACTTAGTTTTTTCAACAAACACTGCTGCGAATTTAACCATTTACAACGCATCTTCAACAGATTTAACGCTTCGAGTAATGTTTATCATTGCTCTGATTGGAATGCCACTTGTCATCGCCTACACAATATACGTTTATTATGTGTTTCGAGGCAAGGCATCTCCAGAGCGACACGGGTATTAAACAATGATGAATAAACGTTTAAACGAGGAGGCAAAGATCAAAGGGAGGATTTTTGCCTTTCTCCTATCCTTTGCAACTGCGAGCGGCGTGTTAACAATCTTACAAGCGTTCTTTATTGCGACAATCGTAGATCGAGTGTTTTTAAAAGGAAAAGGACTCGAAGAGATTTGGCTTTTGTTTGTATTGTTGTTACTTGTGTTTTTATGTCGTGGTTTGCTTTCATATATCACTACTAAGTTTGGAGTCAATATTGCTAGTTTTGTGAAGGTGAACTTAAGGAAAAGGTTAATTGAGAAAATTACAAGGTCAGAAGCAGGCCATCTATATAAAGAAAAAACAGGTAAACGAGTCAGTGTTTTAACAGATGCAGTTGATCAATTAGACGCTTACTATACGAGTTTCTTACCACAAATGATGCAAGCTGGGGTCATTCCTTTGATGATTTTAGTCGTTGTTTTCTCACAAAATGTCTATTCAGGGTTGATTATGCTTGTTACAGCTCCATTAATTCCAGTTTTTATGATCATTATCGGCGGAATGACTGAAAAGAAATCTAAAGAACAACTAGACAGTATGGTGAAATTTTCAGGGCATTTTTTAGATGTACTCCAAGGCTTACCAGTCTTAAAGATGTTTAGTCAAAGCAAAAGGCAACGAGCGGAAATTGAGAAGATGAGCAATCATTTTCGGGATACAACGATGGATGTATTAAAAATAGCGTTTCTCTCGGCCTTAATGTTAGAAGTGCTAGCGACTATTGCTACGGCAATGATCGCAGTAGAAGTTGGTTTACGACTTGTTTACGGACATTTAACATTCCATACGGCATTTTTTGTCCTGTTATTGGCACCAGAGCTGTATATGACATTGAAAAACCTAGGCAGTAGCTTCCATTCTGGTAAAAACAGTATTGCTGCTGCCGAAACAATATGGGAAGTATTAGATGATGAAGAAACAAAACTGTCTTGGGGGAATAAGAAACTTGAAGGTGCTACTCTGCCTGAACTTAAGCTTGAAAACGTATCTTTCCAATATAGAGAGAACCAACCAGTTTTAAAGAATGTTAATCTGAGTATTGGTAGTGGAGAAAACGTAGCCTTTGTTGGTAAAAGCGGTTCAGGAAAAACAACGCTTTTAAAGATCTTGCTTGGGGCACTTCCACCCACTGAAGGGGAAGTTCTTGTCAATGGCACTTTGCTTACGGAAACTACTGAAGATCATTGGTTACAAAACGTAGCTTATGTTTCCCAAGAACCATATTTATTTTCTGGGACGATCAAGGATAATATCAAACTTGGAAATCAACAAGCAAGTGATCTAGAAGTGTTAGAAGCGGCAAAGTTAGCAGGTGTTGACCGTTTTGTTAGTGAACTTCCAGACGGCTATGATTCGATCATAGCAGAAGGTGGCCAAGGTTTGTCAGGTGGTGAAAAGCAAAGAGTCGCAGTTGCTAGAGCTTTCATAAAAAGTGCTTCTGTTGTTTTTCTAGACGAACCTACTGCAGGATTAGATCTCGAAACCGAGCATTACTTGAAACGAGCAATGGACAAACTTTGCGAAAGAGCAACTGTCATTACGGTTGCTCATCGATTACAAACAGTCATGAAAGCTGACAAAATTGTTTTATTTTCAGAAGGCGAAGTTGTCGCAATAGGTACTCATGCTGAGCTTCTTAAAAACTCGAAACTATATGAAACAATTGTATCCGTCTATCGAGGTGAGCGCTAAATGAAAGAATTACTAACATTAACAAAAGTCATGATGGCTGAGAAAAAGGCGGTTTTTCTCGCTATTTTGCTAGGCTTTATTGCCGCTATTTCTTCTGTTGGCTTAATTGGTAGTGGTGGCTATTTAATTTCACAATCAGCCTTACAACCACCACTATATACGTTAACATTAACAATCATTGCGGTTCGTTTTTTTGGGTTAGCAAGGGCGGCTAGTCGTTATGCGGAACGTTATTTTTCTCATAAAGCAACGTTCTCAATTTTAGGGAAGTTACGCGTTTACTTTTACGACAAGATCGAACCGTTAGCGCCAGCATTATTTTCAACGTACCGAAGTGGAGATTTACTTTCTCGCGTAGTCGCTGATGTTGATCGCCTTCAATATTTCTTTTTACGTGTGTTCTATCCCCCCTTTGTAATGGTTGTCGTGTTTATAGCTACCGGGGTGTTGATCTATACATTTTCGATTGGGCTTTCGATTATCTTATTTTTGGGCCTTGTTGTTGTCGGGTTTGTTATTCCTTTAATTTTTACATTATTCACGCAAAATCATGGTCTGAAGCTTAGAGAAAAACGTTCGCAACTTTCAGTGGAAACGACAGAATATTTATATGGATTTACCGATTTACGAACAAACCGTCGTTTAAAAGCTAAACAAAAGGAAATTGAGACGATTTCTGAGAAGTTAATCGAAGAGCAAGAGAAGGATGGATTACTTGCAGCAAAAGGAGAGAGTATTAGTTTAACACTAGCTTTTCTGACTGCATGGTTTACACTCCTATTTGGAGTTATTTACGTAGAAAATGGTACGCTAAGTGGTGTTTATTTGGCAATGCTAGTGCTTATTACACTAACAGTATTTGAGGCTGCGACACCAATGGCGATCATCCCTGGTCATCTTGATGAAAGTAAGGTTGCTTCAGAAAGGCTGTTTCAATTAACAGGTGATAAAGGAGCTACCCAAGAACCATCACGAAAAACATCTGAAGAAACATCCCAACAAACATCACAAGAAACTTCACAAGAAACCTCACACGAAATTGGCAAAGAGGTAGGAACAACGATCACTGAGCCGTTTAAGATTAATTTTACGAATGTTAGTTTTTCTTATCCTAACACAGCGCGTAAAGCGATCAATAACATCACGTTCGAAGTAGCTGCCAAAAAGAAGATAGCGATTGTCGGAGCAAGTGGCTCAGGAAAAAGTAGTCTCGTTAATCTTCTATTAAAGTTTTACGGTAACTATGAAGGCGACATTTCATTAGCTGGGAAACGGTTAGCTGAAATAAGTGAAGATGAAGCAAGAAATCTCTTTGCTGTTGTTGCTCAAGAAAATCACTTTTTCAGCAGTACGATCCGCGAAAATCTGCTATTAGCTAAGCCAGAAGCAACAGATGACGAGTTGGCGCTAGTTTTAGCTGATGTTTCACTTTCCCACCTTTCTTTAGATAATCAACTAATTGAAAAAGGGCTGTCTTTATCGGGAGGCGAGCGACAACGTTTGGCGATTGCACGAATGTTGCTAAAGGATGCGCCAGTGCTACTTCTCGACGAGCCGACAACAGGACTCGATTCGATAACAGAACAGGAAGTTTTATCAGTACTGTGGCCGAAGATTGAGCATAAATCGGTTATCTATATTACGCACCGTTTAGTAGGACTTGAAAAAATGGATGAAATTATTGTTTTTGAAAAAGGTGAAATTGGAGAACAAGGCTCTTATCAACAATTGATTGAACAGCAAGGGCATTTTTATGAGTTAACTAAATTAGAAAAAGAGAGGATTAGTTAAGGGAGTACAGTATGAACTTTTTCATTATTTAGGAAAAAATAGGCGGCGACAATTTATCTTAGTCGCCTATTTTTTAATTGGCAGTAAAGTCTTCTTTTGAAAAAATTGGTAATCGAGATTGCTTTTTGAAAAAATAAATAGGCAGTAAAGAAGACTTTTTTAAAAAGGTTAAAATATTAGTTGCGTTTTGCAAGTATCCAATATATACTAAAGTTGAGGTTAAGGTTGCAAGTTGCAAATAATATAATATTTAGGTATTATCCTAAAAACCTTGAATAGGAGGGGTATTGATTGGAGAACACTCGAGAGTTATTTCAAATTTTAACAAGAAGATTTGGATTTCTAAGTAAAAATTGTTGCTCAATAGGTGAATTTGAAATTTCAATGATTCATAGTCATATTTTATTTGAAGTCGAACGAAGAAATCTCCCTTCGATGCAAGAAGTAGCAGAAGCATTAGGGACCGACATTACAACATTTTCAAGGCAAGTTCAAAATCTTATCAAAATGAAATTAGTAGAAAAAACACCTCACGAAGAAGATCGTCGTGTGCAGCTATTATCATTAACAACGCAAGGGAAATTTGTAACTGGGGCAATTGATCAACAAATGAAAGACTACTTAGAGGAGATTTTTTCACATTTAAGTCCTGAGGATAGAGAAAAGGTTTTACAATCAATAAAATTGTTAAATGATGCGATGGCGAAATCATCTAGATGCTGTCAGCCCAACATGTTTTAAGCTGGATCACTCCAGCTATTGATTAAAGTTATTACTTGCAAATTACAAATATTTTAGGAGGTTTTTTATGGAACACTTTATTGGATTTTTACTTTTAGCTTTAGAACTTACATTGCTATTTTTAGGTATCTCTTTATTAATTAATGTACTAAAAGGATTTATTCCATTTGAGAAATTAGAAAAGTACTTAAGTGGGAAAAATCCTTTAATCGGAGTACTTGCGGCAATATTACTAGCCTTTGTTACACCATTTTGCTCATGCTCGACCATTCCGGTCATTGTTAATTTACTGCAGCAAAAAGTTCGCTTTGGCATTGTCATGGTCTTTTTGTTTGCATCACCAGTTTTAGATCCAACGATTATTACGTTAATGGGTGTTTTATTGGGGCCAAAGGTCGCCTTCTATTATACGATTATAACAGCTATTTTAGCTGCAACAATTGGTATGACTTTAGAAAAATTAGGGTTTGAAAAGTATGTGAAAAATGTTGTCATGACCGGCTATGAAAAATCAGAAAAGCGCTTTAGTCTAAAAGATAGTTTAAAAGAAACATTGGCTCTAATGAAAACTGTTTATCCTTATATCATTATCGGTGCTGGAATCGGTTCGATTATCAAAGGATTAGTGCCAACGGAGTTTATTGTCACATATTTCGGAGGGGATGCATGGTGGCTAGTACCAATTGCCGCTGTTGTAGGTATTCCATTATATATTCGCCTTTCAACGATGATCCCAATTTCCCAGATCTTAATTTTCAAAGGGATGGCTCTTGCTCCTGTAATGGCACTAATGATTAGTTCTGCAGGTGCTAGCCTTCCAGAAATTGCACTATTAAACTCTATTTTTCAGAAAAAGCTAGTCATCGCTTTTATTGGCTCAGTTATAACACTAGCAACATTTTCAGGACTACTATTTTATATGATATAGGAGGTGATTTATTGTGAACTTATTAAAAAAGCTATTAGGGTTTAAAGAGGTTAGTGCAACGAAAGACCAATCTTGTTGCCAGGTGAAAATAGTCGAAATGGAAGAGGCGAATAAGGTCCAATCTTGTTGCCAAGTTAAGATTGCTGAAGTTAAAGAAAAGAAAGACTAATAGTCTTTTTACCGCGGCATTGTATGCTAAAAACTAATAGTGAATAATACCTAAACAACGAATTTGAATTAAAAATAGTATGATGAAGCCTCAGTAACGAATTTGAACTAATAGTAACTAATACCACAGCAACGAATTCGATTTAAAATACTAAATGATAGCTCAGCAACGAATTGAAATTATTAGTAAATGCCTCAATAGCGAATTCGAAAACGAATATTAGATGACAACCACGGTGAAATGAAGATTGAATAATGACTTACAATAATAATGAGAATGGTGACTTCCCTCACCAACAAAATCGAGCAACTAATCTATAATATTGGTGAGGGGGGATCATTTTTGAAAATGAAAAGTTGGTCATGCGGACTAGAGCACGGTGTATATGAAACTGATCGAGATTTGGTTATTGCAGAGGGCCTAGGTGCTGTAGCTGAAACGGCAAAAGGGTTTCACGTAAACCTCGTCACACCACACACATTTGGAAATCCAGATCATTATTTAACACCTATTTTAAAAGAGAAATTCGGAGATCGCATCAATGTAAAATTCATCGACCAATGTGGCTGCGGTGGTTTTGTTCTCCGAGTCTGGATTATTGCACCTTGAGAGAGGTGTTTTTTCTATTTTTTAGTGGATGTATATTCCTACAATAACTACTAATTGGCAACTAAATCTAAAAGATTACCTTGGTATTTAAGAAAAAGACACCACTTCATAGAAACTGTAAAATTCAGTCCGCAAAGGAAGCGAATGAGGACACTAACTCATAAAAACTGTAAAATTCAGTCCACAAAGCGAGTGAACGAGGACACCGAATCCTAAAAACTGTAAAATCCAGTCCTCAAAGCGAGCGAATAAGGACACCGAATCCTAAAAACTGTAAAACTCAGTCCACAAAGCGAGCGAACGAGGACACCAATTCCTAAAAACTGTAAAACCCAGTCCGCAAAGCGAGCGAATAAGGAAACCGAATCCTAAAAACTGTAAAATCCAGTCTGCAAAGCAAGTAAATAAGGACGCAAACTCCTAAAAACTGTAAAATTCAGTCCGCAAACAATAGAACACCCCAGTAGAATAAGGGAACTACCACTTGCGTCAGATAAGAAATCTAGTTAGCCCCTGATTCGTCAGCTCCATTTTTTTGAGTGAAGTACGAAGATCGTCCAAATCCAATTTGTTGGAGGTTATTGGTGAGTGTCCTATATACCGTTTTCTTGGAATAGTTTAATTCACACCAATCATATACAATGTTTGTTGTTATTTTTTTTTCGGGGAAAAGGGTTTGTATTTCATCAACTGCTCTCATAATTCCACTTGTACTAGCTTCTACTTTGCCACAGTCATGACAAACTATCATTTTGTCATTGTTTGAAATTTTAAAAGAACTACAATATACACAAGTCGTCCCTTTTTTCAAAAGCTCAAAATTATAGGCTGGTAAGCGCTTGTATGGTGAATCGTTGCAGTGCAAAGCTAATAACTGTTTAGCCAATCTGTTATGTTTTTCAATTAGTTTCGAAGATTTTAGTTTGAGCTTGTTCATATAACGATTAATTTGAGTAGGAAAAATAATGGGTAGATCAACAGGGGCTTGATAAAGGTGAAAATTTTGGTTGATGAAAACGACGTAGGATTCGATGGATGGGTTAAGTTTGCTTTTTTGCAGCAGTTGCCGTAAGAGGATTTCACTGCGATTCAATTGGTGTATGGGGTTTTTAATTTCTGAGCCAGATAGGCTTCTCCATTTATCGGCAGTAATATCAATAATATAATCGCCTTCAAAGTTTTTAACTTCAAAAATATAGATCGTTTCTGGGGATATGACTAACGAGTCAATTTGAAAAAAAGTATTATTATTTTCTAGTAATAAATCATTTAGGACAAGAAAATTAGTGGAGAGTTGCTCTAGCCATTCGTCAAACATTTTTTCTCCTTCGTAGCCTTTTTCAAGGTGTAAAAAGTGAGTTAGTTCTTTTTCTGTTAACTTCATGCGGTTATTTAAGAGTCTTAGTATCTTTAATTCTGCTGGCACTTTACGAGATTTAATAATCATTAGCATCACCTCTAAATATAAGATTAAGATTATTTTATGAAATAGAAAAAGACAAGTCAATGCTCAGTAAAATATTAAGAAAATACTCAAAAACAAAAACGTTTTATAGGATTTGCTAGTCTAATGAGTAGAAAAGGAAAAAAGGAGGCTTTAAAGTGGAGCCAACACTACAAACTCTTGTTAAAAAAGCCCAAAAAGGTGATGATACGGCTTTTTACGAATTAATGCAAAGTCACAAAGAGCAGCTTTATCGAATTGCTTTTTCATATGTAAAAAATGAAGCTGATGCAGTTGAAGCAATTCAAGAACTAACATTTCGGGCCTATAAGCAGTTAAAGAAGTTAAAAAAACCTAGTTATTTTTCAACGTGGTTAATTCGAATTTTAATAAACTATTGCATTGATGAACAAAGAAGAAGAAAACGAGTTGTTATTGAATTGACGAAAGAAGAGAGTCACCATGATGAAGAGCCATCATCAAAACTAGAAATGAAGCGAGTTCTTGGCAAGCTAAAGGCTGATTATCAACATGTGGTCATCTTAAAATACCTACATGATCTAACAGTTCCAGAAATCGCAAAAGTGTTAGAACGCCCTGAGGGAACAATTAAAACATGGCTTCATAAAGCACTACTTGAAATGAGAACAATGATGGAAAGGGAGGATTACTATGTTTGAAAAAGAGGAACAGGAGCTCGGTCGCATGAAAGATGAAATATATGAGCCGAAAATTCCAGCAGGTCTAGATGATGCAATTCGCCTTGGAATGTTAAAAGCAAAGCAACAACAAAAAAAATCGACTACACTAAAATGGTCTAGCTTAGCAGCAAGTATCCTAATAATCGTCATGTTAACATCTATTCGAGTTTCACCAGCGTTTGCGGGGTTTGTCAGTCAAATTCCTGGTATGAAGGGAATTGTCGAGTTAATCCATAACGATAAAGGCCTAACGTCAGCGATTGAAAATGACTTTTACGAAGAAGTGAACATCACTGATATTCAAAATGGATTAGGATTTACAGTAGATGGAATGATTATTGATGAAAGTCGCCTGGTTTTATTTTATACTGTTGAGAACTTTAGTAATATTGATTATGCGATGAACGAGGAATTACATTTATTTGATAGCAGTGGAAAACGCATAGCAGCTGCTTACACTTTTGGTAGAGAACATGACCAGCTAACAAAAAATAATAACAAAAGTCAAGGTAAATTCGACGTTAGTTTTTCTTCAAATGAAATGGTTATTCCGGAGATATTAATAGTTCAAGCGTCATTTTCACTAAAAGATATAAATCGAAAGAAAATTCCTTTACAAAATGAGTATTGGGAAATTCAAATCCCGATTGACCATAGTAAATTCGTAGACGTAAAAAGAGAGTTTGAGCTTAATGAAACAGTTTTTTTTGCAGGACAGAAGCTAACATTTCATAATGTCACTATTTTTCCAACACGAGTTGAAGTTGAAGTTGAATTCGCAGAGGAAAACACGATGAAAATTTTTGGCTTTGAAGATTTGAGAATAACTAATGAAAAAGGGGAGGCTAGTAATCCTGGAACACTTGAGTTCAGTGGTACTAGCTATAGTGAAAATTACTGGAATCTATACTTAGAGAGTAACTATTTCACAGACGGAAAAGAATTGTTTCTAGAAGCCACTAGCATTCGAGCGCTTCCAAAGGATGAATTAGACGTTGTTGTTGACTTAGCCAATAAAACAATTGTTAAAGGACCAGAGCTCCTCGTCTTAGAGGAAATGGAGATTAATGGTGACAACTACTATTTTGAGTTCTCAGTAAAAACAACAGAAGAAGTAGACCGTGACCGTATTTTCAGCCTATTTAACATGGAAATGTATGATGAAAAGGGGAAAGTGTATGAAGTATCCGATGGGATGAGCTTTCGAAAAGAAGGTGATCATAAAAAAAGCGTTGCTTTTACGCTCCAAGGACTAGAAGGAGATTATCTTCATTTAAAGCTTTCCGACTACCCATCACGTATTAGAGATGAAATGAAAATCAAACTAACGAAATAACTGTTTTAGAGGCTTTCCAATAAGTATCAGAGCACCAAAGAAAGTCAACTTCACCAACATGGATGAAAATATGATCGCTACAAAACATCCAATCAGAGAAAGTGAACTTTCCTGTAGATACTACTACAGGGTAGACGACTCGAAGTCTTACTATAGATAGTATTTGTATACTTGTACAAAGTCTATTTTTAGTGTTCGAGGTGACTGATACTATGAGGCAGCCTCTTTTCCTATTCAATCGAAGGCATTCAGTTATGTTAAAAATTTTTAATTTTCAAACAACTATAGCGCAAAAAAATGGAAAATAATATAATAAGGAGGTAGTACCGGACTGGAGAAATAGTTTAGAAGTAGGAATAACCAATGAGGGGGAACTCACTTGGCGGAGCGTAAAATTGAAAGCTTGTATAATCAAATATATAAGCATCCACTGTTTCGCGGTCTTGGAGAAAAGGATTTTTATCGATTAATTGAAAAATGTTCTTTGAAGCATTATCAAAAGTCTAACAAAGTCTTATATTCAAAAACACCTCGCGAAGGTCTTTTGTTAATTCTCGAAGGTATGGTTGAGGTTTTAGTTGAGGGAGAAACAAACCAGAATAATAAAGAAGTGTTAGAAGTGTTACAAACAGGGGATAGTATTGGTTTTTCTAGTTTAGCAGATTTTTTAGGTGAAAAGTCTAATCATCATTCAAAATTTAATGTAAGTGTTGTTACCGTTGAAGATTCATATTGTTTACAAATCCCATTTTCAGTCCTTGAAGAACGTTGGATTGATGAGCAGGTTCGTGACTATGTGTTAAGACAAGTGGCCGTTCGCTTAAAAGATATATATGCTTCACTAACTGAACAGGTTCAACTAGCGAGCCAATGGGGTGAAAGTGAGCCATTTATGCGTAGAGTTCAGGATATTATGGCTCATCCGGTCGTTGCTGTTCAGGAAACGGAATCGATCCAACACGCGGCACAGAAAATGGTGGAAAACTCGAAAAGCTCGGTTTTAGTTTTAAAGAATGAACGCTTAGTCGGTATTGTGACTGAAAAAGACTTAGTTAGCCGGGTCATTTCTCGGCAACGTCCATTATCCGATGCAGTCCGTGAGATTATGACTGAAAACCCAAGGACAATTTCGCGGGAAAGTTACTACTATGAAGCCTTGTCTTGCTTTTTAATGAATGGGATTAAGCATTTGCCTGTTGTCCAAGAAGATGAAGTGATTGGCATCATTACATTGTCAGATCTACTGCGTAAGAAAAATCGAGGTACACTGCAAATATTACAAACGATTGAAAAATCAACAATAGAAAACATAGAAACGGTTAAAGATGCAATTTATGAAGTTCTTGCTAGCTTACTAAATGATAGAATTCCAATTTTAAATACATTGGAGATTGTCACCAAGCTTTATGACAGATTAGTAAGACATTGTCTAGAACTGGCAATCAAATCATTAGAAGACAAGGGATTAGGTAAACCACCTGTTCGATTTTGTTGGTACCAAATGGGGAGTGGTGGCAGAGGCGAGCAGTTTTTACTGACAGATCAAGATCATTTCCTAGTCTATGATAATGATAAAGATGATGAAGAGATCCATCATTATTTTAAAATGTTAGGAGAGGAAATTGTAAATTATTTAGAACAAGCTGGTTATGAAAGATGCATTGGGAATATGATGTCCGATAACGAGATGTGGCGGGGTTCAATGAATAAATGGAAAGACCGCTTAAAGGGTTGGGCATTACGGGCTACAAATGAAAATTTACTATTAGTACAAAACTTCTTTTCGTTTCGTATGCTTTGTGGAGATGCCCTGTTAAATGATCAATTTAAAGAAATGGTAATGGCTCATGTTAAAGAATCAGGAACAATATTATATCGTCTCGCTGAACTAGAAAAGGATCGACCTGTCCCGAATTTAGATCATCCAATTCGTGCAATGTTTCGAATAGAGAGAAATTCGATTGATATTAAGATGGATGCCTTATTTCCGTTACACCACTGCTTGCAAACGCTATCAACGTTAAATAATGTCGCTTTCGGTACACCTACTGAACGAATAGCAGCTCTTGTTAATATCGGCATTTTTACAGAGACATTTGCTGAAGAATTAAGAGATGCCTTTGAAGTAATTTTAGGAATAAGAGTGACTCAAGCGTGGCTAAAGTATCAGCGCGGTGAAAAAAGCTCTTCTAAAATTACCTTTACCCAAATGAAATCTAGGGATAAGGAAGCTTTGATTAAAGCTTTAAAAACGGTAAAACAAGTACAACAACAGGTCTTAGCGGCTTTTGGTATGCTCTAATGGAGCAAGAAGCTATCTCCTTAGTGAGCAATGCTAATTCATTTCAGCTGTTTCATTACTCACTAAATAGTTTGCAAAAATGATAAAGGGAGTGACCGTGATGTTTTGGAAACGGAAAAAAATGAACTATGAACTAGATCGGCAACCATCACTGAATACCCCCTTAGATCAGCTGTCTTTTACGGTCTTTGACACAGAAACAACGGGCTTTGCGATTGGTGCTTCAGACCGTTTAATCGAAATTGGGGCGGTTCACGTTGAAAATTTAAAAGTAACTGACTATCAATTCCAAACTTATGTTAATCCTAATCGAGACATTCCTAATAATATAATTACGCTTACTGGTATTGATAATCACATGGTTAAAGATGCACCCGCAGCTTTACAATCAATAGAAGACTTTTTTCGATTTATAGAAAATTGCGGTAGTGATGGTTTGGTTGGTCATTATATTAGCTTTGATTTAATGGTGTTAAAAAAAGAATTAGCTAGGGAAAAATTTACGTACGATTCCCCCCTTTGTTTTGATACGTTGGATATGATAGGTTACCTAAATCCTTCCTGGGATATGAGGGATTTAGAACACTACGCTAAAACGTTCAGCACAAGTATATTTCAAAGACATTCGGCTATTGGTGATGCATTAACGACAGCACATCTTTTTTGTGAATTATTGAAGCATATTCAAGATCGTGGCAAAAATACATTAGCAGATTTGCTACAAATACTTGATGGCAATAATCGAGCCAGAAGTCTCCAATTTTAAATGACTAATGGTATATATTTCTTTTTCTAACAAACACTACAATTATTATCTCATTTCGTAGGAGGATAAATAATGAAGCGTAGTGTTTTATTTTTTACATGTTTTTTGGTCATGATATTTTCAATTGGCTCATTCCAACAAGTAACAAAAGCTCAAGTAAATGAGGGGCATTTGGAAGAATATTTGTCGACTCTCAACTGGACGCAAGGAGAACTAGAAGAGTATTTAGCTACTTTAAATTCTTCTATAGATGCGTTTCATTCACTTGAGGAATTAAAGACGTTTGTTGGTCCGTCTATCACTAACAATAACCTCAATGATTTATTAGGAAAGTATAATATGACTCATAATGACTTAGAGACGTTATTGGCCGAATATGGTGAGACATTAGACGATTATAAATTCATTGATGATCTAGAGATAGATGTACAATTTTTCTTGCGATATCAAGAAGAATTTGCTATTGTAAGCGACTTTTTGTCTCTGTTTGGTTTAACAGAAGATGAAATGGAAAATGTATTTGACCATGTTAGTTCATTAGACGAAGAGGTTTCTAATCAAAAGTTAGCCAATCTTTTTGAATCGCTAGAAGCTCTTTCATATTTACAAGGTGTTGACGAGTTATCAAGAGAAGAACAGGAGCAAATTTTCTCGCTTTGGGACGAGATGTTTAGCGCACTAAATATCGATGCAAGATATTACTTAGTAAAAGATGATTCTATGACACCAACCGAACTCCAGAGCTTAGTAACACGAGACACAGTAGATGGATCTAGTTTATATATGGCTCTTCATAATTTAGATGGTGATGTATTAGCTACATTTATTTTTAGTGAAGATATGGTTGATTCTCATTTAATGTACGAATCATTAGAGCAGTTTGGTGAAATTGTAAAACTTGCGCTGCAGTATCAAGAAGTTCTAGTCAAGGAAAAACTTCCAATAACTGCCGGGCATTATGTTGCAAAAGTGTTAGTAAGTATTTTGCTCATTGTTGCTGGGCTTGTAATGTTAGTAGTTAGAAGGAGAGTTATCGTTTGATCGCGCCAAAGAAAAACGGGAAAATGGGATTATTTTTAGTAGGAACAATTCTAATAATTTTCGGTTTATATGTATTGTTTTTTAATATCACCCTCATTTATAAAGGAATGAATGCTGTAAAAAAAGTTGAGGTATCACAGGCTAATAGCGTGTCTACAAAATCTGTGGAAATGACAAGAATGAAGAGGACTACAAAAGAAGCTAAGCCTGAAGTTGGCGAGGAAATCGGTAGGCTTCACATCCCTAAATTAAAGATTTCAATCCCGATTTATCATGGGACAAATGATGATGAACTGATAAAGGGAGTTGGACATGTCATCGGAACCGCTTTTCCAGGTGAAAATAATAACGCTGTTTTATCTGGTCATCGTGATACAGTTTTTCAGAAGTTGGATGAAGTAACGATAGGAGACATACTTAAGGTTGAAAATAATAGTGAAATGTTGACTTATAAAGTTAGGAAAGTGAGAATTGTTGAAGCTGACGATTTAACAGTTATCGTTCCAAAACCAAAAGCAACGTTGACTGTTAGTACTTGTTATCCTTTCACTTTTGTTGGACCAGCAAAGCAACGATACGTTCTTGTAGCAGATTTAATTGAAGCTAAGGTAAATCGCATTTAACTAAGAGGCTGCCCGGTAAGTATAGCTCGCCACAGTATACTATTTGATTAGGGGTCAATGATCTCATACTCTAATTTAGGTATTTGTGTTGGCTAACACTTTGCTTCTAGGACAGCCTCTTATTAATATCGTTGCATGACAATAGCATCTGATAGCCTGAAAAATAGAGTGGGATGAGAATTTTTGTTTTATAGGAGTTAGTGTCCTTATTCGCTATGTTATCGGACTGAATTTACCAGTTTTTAGGGGTTAACGTCCTTATTCGTCATGTTTGCGGACTTAATTCACCAGTTTTTAGGGGTTAACGTCCTTATTCGTCATGTTTGCGGACTTAATTCACCAGTTTTTAGGGGTTAACGTCCTTATTCGTCATGTTTGCGGACTTAATTTACCAGTTTTTAGGGGTTAACGTCCTTATTCGTCATGTTTGCGGACTGATTTTACCAGTTTTTAGGAGCTGATGTCCTTATTCGTCATGTTTGCGGACTGAATTTACCAGTTTCTGGGATTTAATGTCCATATTCGTCATGTTTGTGGACTGAATTTACCGATTTCTAGGAGTTAATGTCCATATTCGTCATGTTTACGGACTGAATTTACCGATTTCTAGTAGTTAGTATCCTTATTGGCCAGTCTGAGATTGTAAATAAACTTAGATAGATATAATTTTCGTTTTAAAACGACACTAAAATAACCCTCTAAGTAAAAAAGGAGTCGCTATAATGAAAGCTAAAAGAAGTTTTCTCCTTTACTCATGTTTATGGATCCAAGGTTTGATCTTTTTCTACATAGCCTATAAAAGAAATAAAGATAAAAAAATAATGATTATTCACTTCTTTACACTGACCGGTTTAGCGTATATTTTTGAATATATTGTCCTCGTTTTACTTAAAGCTTATCGGTATTATCCAAAGTTCTTCAAAAGAGTTTATTTTGATAATATTCTAGGAGCAAGTATATCTCAATTTTTTATCGTCCCAGCAATTGCTACTTTTATTACTAATTTTAAGCTTAAGATCCATTGGAAACTTTTCTTTTCAGGGTACTTAATGATCATTGAAATCATATTTAAGAAATTAAAGATCTATAAGCAATTTTGGTGGAAAACTATATATACTGGTGTTTTTACTATTGTTTTTTTTCTCTTCTCAGACTATTTTTATAAATCGTTATACAGAATAGGCGATAAACCACTTTTAAAAGGTATAACAGTTTTTTTGAAAAGTTTTACCCTATATTCAACTTATATGTTTTATTTGGTTGTTCTTTTTAATGCATATTTTTTTAAAGTTCCTTGGTTTAAGGATGGAGCACGGGGTCACATTGCTTTTGCAACTTTGTATAGTCTTTTCATCTCCGTGCTCTATACAGCAATATTTGTACTACGTAAGAAGTGGGTAATGGTAGCTAGTATCGGAGCTCTCTTTAGCTTAGATAAAATTTTAGTGGAATTAAACGTACTAAAGCTAAAATATAACAAAAGTATTATTAGAAACAATTTACAGCGAGGACTATTATTGTCTTTACTTTATATGTTTGACGATCATTTATATAAAGAAGAGGTTAGAGATCAAGAGGAAGGTGAAACAGTAAGCCAGCCTTCCGTGGTATCTTAGCGATAAAGAAAATAGTTCAAAAGTAAGAAATCGCACCGTTTAATTTTACTATAAAAAAAATTATTGTTGACATCAGATTTTAGTTGGTGGTAATATTAAGTCGCACTAAAATTATGAAAATTTTGGAAAGGGAGGGTTAAATAATGAAGCAGATTACAGTTGTAAACAAAATCAACTTAATATTATCTAAAGTGACCCACCTGGATTCTAGAGTATAATCTACGTTTATTATTGAGTTAAGTGTGTGTCACAATGGTGTGGCATGCGCTTTTTTATATTGGTTCAGTAGTGGGTTTCTTTCCTAGTTAAACGTAGGAAAGTTTTCCTGCAAATGGGACGTTATTATAAAAAATATTTTCAAATTGCGTTAAAGCACACCGATTCTGATGGTGTGTTTTTTTCTTTATTTAGAAACTTACCTTTGGTATTAACACAATCTGTGTTTAATATAAAAAAATTTTGGAGGGATTAGTCATGGAACAACTTATGCAACTCATTCTTATTTACGAGGAGAAGGTAAAGAAGTCAAAGGAAGAAGAGAAAGAGAGTGGTTAGCTACTCTCCTTTCTTACAGTAGCCTTCAACCCAGAATGTAAATGTCAGGCGATGTCATTTTACTTTGCTGTTAACTTAGAGCCTATATAGAAGGCTTGCTTAAAAGATCGCCAGATAAAAATTAACGATAAAAGAAGGGGATGAAACGGCTTGTTTTCAGTCTTAAAAAAATTAAGCTGGTTTTTTAAAGAAAATTGGCGTCAGTACACGATTGCAATCGTATTTTTATTGATTGTAAGTTTATTAGAGGTTATTCCACCAAAGCTAATTGGAATTTCGATTGACTTAATTCATCAAGGGTCATTAACTAAAGAAGTTCTCATGCAAATACTATTGGGATTTGGTTTACTCACTTTGTTGATGTATGTTTTTTCATACGTTTGGTTAAATAAGCTTTTTGGTAGTGCTTTTCTTTTAGAAAGAAAGTATCGTTCTAAAATGATGAGCCATTTCTTAAAGATGACACCAACTTTTTTTGAAAAGAATCGTACTGGTGACCTAATGGCGCGGGCTACGAATGATTTAAAAGCGGTATCCCTTACTGCAGGCTTTGGAATTTTAACTTTAGTAGATTCGACGATGTTTTTAGTCATTATCCTTTTTACAATGGGCTTTCTTGTAAGTTGGAAACTTACTTTAGCTGCGCTCTTACCATTACCGATTATGGCGATATTGATGAAGGTTTATGGGAAAATCGTTCATGAGCGTTTTACTAAAGCCCAAAATGCGTTTGGAGATATGAATGATCAGGTGTTAGAGTCAATTGCTGGTGTTCGTGTTGTTCGAGCATATGTACAAGAGGGGGCAGATGAAAAACGCTTTAAACATGTCACTGATGATGTATTAGAAAAAAACATATCCGTAGCCAAGATCGATGCCTTATTTGAACCGACAATTAAAGTCCTTGTAGGACTTAGCTATTTAATTGGGTTAGGATATGGAGCATTTCTTGTCTTTCACAACGAAATAACGCTAGGTCAATTAGTTACCTTTAATATTTATTTAGGTATGTTAATTTGGCCAATGTTTGCTATTGGTGAACTTATAAATATCATGCAACGAGGAAATGCCTCCTTAGACCGAGTAACTGAAACGTTAACATATGAACCTGACGTTCAAGAGGGTGGCTTCCTAGTGGCGATGGCAAAACCTGAAACGATTTCCTTTTCAGATGTTACCTTCCGTTACCCAAGTTCGCAAACAGAGAATTTACGAAACATTGATTTTACGTTAAAACGAGGGCAAACATTAGGGGTTGTTGGGAAAACAGGGAGTGGCAAAACAACATTACTAAAACAGTTATTAAGGGAATACCCAATTGGCTCTGGATCAATTACTATTTCTGGAATTGCTCTTGAAAAGATAGAAATGAATACACTAAAAGGCTGGATTGGCTATGTTCCCCAGGAACAAATTTTATTTTCAAGAACGATAAAGGAAAATATTTTATTTGGTAGGGAAGATGCTAGTGAACATGAGTTGTACCGAGTGTTGGAACTTTCAAGCTTTCGAAATGATGTTGCGACACTGCCACTAGGCTTAGAAACACTTGTAGGTGAAAAAGGAGTTTCCTTATCGGGGGGACAAAAACAACGAATTTCGATAGCAAGAGCATTGCTTGTAAATCCTGAAATTCTGATTTTAGATGATGCGATGTCAGCTGTCGATGGAAAAACAGAAGCAAAAATAATTGAGAATATTCGTCAGGAACGAGGCGGTAAAACGACCTTCATTTCGACGCATCGCCTGTCTGCTGTAAAGCATGCCGATTGGATTCTCGTTTTAGAGGATGGTCAAGTGGTTGAAGAAGGGACACATGAACAACTCATCAATAATCATGGCTGGTATAAACAGCAGTATGAACATCAACTTCTTCTAGATACGAGCACAGATGAAGGGCAGGTGAACTAAATGAATGTAAGTAAACGCTTATTTCAATATGCATTAACCTTTAAAAAATCAATTCTGATAGCATTAGCTTTATTAACAATGGCTGTTGCTGCTGAACTAACAGGGCCATTTATTGCCAAAAAAATGATTGATACTCATATACTAGGTGTCGAATTTCCATGGTATGAAACGACTTTAAGCGAAGATGCTGTACAATTTAACGATCGTTTCTATATTCGTGAAGATCGTGTTAAGGATCATGACTTACTCAAAGAAGTACGTATTTTACAGATTGATCGAGCTTACTATTTCATTGATGAATCAGTTTCTTTTGATGGGAAAAGGGAGCTAATTGAGGATCAGCTTGTCATCTCCAATCAAGGAGAGAAAGCGAGTTATCTTGTCAAAAAGTTAGCTAACAAAGAGGCATTTACGTTTTTTCAACCTGAAATACCTATGCTAGTTCAACTAATGGGAATTTACTTTGGATTGATTTGTATTGCAGCGCTGTTTCATTACGGTCAAAAATATTTATTACAGATGTCTGCCAATAAAATAATTCAAAAAATGCGTTTAGATGTCTTTTCAAAAATTCAGCAATTACCAGTGGAGTATTTTGATCGCCTTCCAGCAGGGAAAATCGTTTCAAGGGTAACAAATGATACGGAAGCAATTCGTGATTTGTATGTAACAGTACTTGCAACGTTTTTTACTTCTATTATCTATATGGCAGGGATTTATATTGCGTTATTTTTATTAGATGCAAAATTAGCGTTAATCTCTTTAGTGCTAGTACCAATTTTAGTTGTGTGGATAAAGTTATACCGAGTCTACGCCTCAAAATATAATCACCGAATTCGTTCAGTATTAAGTGAGATAAATGGAATGATTAATGAGTCAATTCAAGGTATGAGGATTATTCAAGCTTTTGGCAGAGAAAAAAAATCGAGTCAAGAGTTTGAACAACTTAATCAAGAACACTTCAAGTTTCAAAGTAAGTTATTAAAACTAAATTCGTTAACTTCGCACAATTTAGTCGGTGTCTTTCGTAACTTAGCTTTTGTAACTTTAATTTGGTATTTTGGTGGTGCCTCACTTGGCGTTGGTACTGTTATTTCATTAGGTGTATTGTATGCGTTTGTTGACTACTTAAATCGTCTTTTTCAACCGATCTCACAATTAGTAAATCAATTAGCACAGTTAGAACAAGCTCGTGTTGCCGGAGAGAGGGTCTTTGAGTTATTAGATGAGACAGGTGAAGATGTTTCAAGTAAAATCTTACCGAGGTATAAAGGGAATGTTCGCTTTGATAATGTTTCATTTGCTTATACTGACAATGACTATGTTTTAAACAATATCTCTTTGGAAGCAAAACAAGGAGAAACAGTAGCGCTAGTAGGGCATACCGGTTCTGGGAAAAGTTCGATTATGAATGTTTTGTTCCGCTTTTATGATCATACGCATGGGAAAATTACAGTAGATGGAATTGATATTTTGAAAATATCTAAACAAGAATTAAGAGAGCATATGGCAATCGTTCTCCAAGACCCATTTTTATTCACAGGAACAATTGCTACAAATGTAAGTTTGAATGATCCAAGAATTTCTCGAGCGCAAGTTGAGAAAGCAATTCAAGATGTTGGGGCTGACAAATTATTTAATCGTCTACCAAAAGGTCTAGATGAGCCTGTGATTGAAAAAGGGAGTACATTATCAGCTGGAGAGCGACAACTTATCTCATTTGCTAGAGCGCTTGCCTTTAATCCGGCGATTTTAATATTAGATGAAGCGACGGCAAGTGTTGATACGGAAACAGAAGCGATCATTCAAGAGGCTTTGGAAGTATTAAAGAAGGGGCGAACAACCTTCATTATCGCCCACCGCTTATCAACAATCAAAAACGCTAATCAAATCTTAGTTCTTGATAGTGGGAAAATCGTCGAAAGGGGCAACCACAATCAGCTGATGCAGCAAAAAGGAAAATATTATCAAATGTATCAGCTTCAACTAGGTCAGCAGGTTGAGAAGATGAGTGAGAATGTGATTTAAAAGAAGGAACGTCTGCAAGTGAGTTACAGGCTTGTGGACGTTTTTTCTGTCTTAGAAATGCAATGTATTTGCAATATATTTAGTTTCAATAAATAATACTAGGTAGAGAAAGGGTGGTAAAAATTATGATTAAAGTTGTTCGTGCAAATGAACGCTATAAAGCAGAGCATGGTTGGCTAACTAGTAACTTTAGTTTTTCTTTTGCTAATTATTATGATCCGAGCAACCTTCAATTTGGTCCTCTTCGAGTATTTAATGATGATATTGTTCAACCAAATAATGGTTTTGGCATGCATCCACATAAGGAAATGGAAATAGTTTCAATTGTTTTACAAGGACAATTGAAGCATGAAGATAGTGAAGGACATACGGCTATTACTCAATTTGGAGAAATTCAACGTATGTCTGCAGGAACAGGAATTTTTCATTCAGAAGTTAATCCTTCCAAAGCAGAGCCAGTTAGCTTCTTACAGTTGTGGATCTTACCTGATAAGGAAAATTTGCAACCATCTTATCAAAAAACGAAGTTTCCAATCGAAAAGATGAAAAATAATCTATTACCAGTTGTCTCAAAAAACTCTTCTGAAAACGTTGCTTATATTCAACAAGACACTACACTTTATCTTTCAGATCTCGAAGTTGGAAATAAAAGCACATATACACAAGAAAGTGATCGAAAAATTTACTTATTTGTTATTGATGGTGAGATTGTTTTAAATAATCAATGTACGCTTATGACACGTGATACAGCAAGGATCACGGATACGACGACATTGTTTATTGATGCTAAAGAGACTACACGTTTCTTATTAATCGATTTACCGTGATATTAATAGAAACTGACTCGTAAGCTGAACTGATAAAGGTGACTAAGAGCAGATCATAAAATGACGCAAAACTTTGCCAATGTTTCTTCATACTTCCTCTATATTTTTTTGATAACCTATGAAAAAATAGAAATATACCCATTAGAGGTGGTGAATAAAAAGTATGTATCAATTTTTTCAACAAATTAGTCATTTTTTGAGCGAACCATTCATGAATGCAGCATATGGAACTGAACATCTTCCCATCTTATCTGCACTTTTGCTAGGTATTGTGGGGGCTCTAGCACCGTGTCAATTTACTGGGAATTTAAGTGCAATTACTCTTTTTGGAAATCATTCCTTGCAGAAAAAAGCAGCTTGGAGTGAGACTTTCTTTTTTATATTAGGAAAGATTGTTGCTTTTTCAGCGTTAGGATTTATCGTCTGGATCTTAGGAGTAGAATTCCAACAATCACTAATCACTTATTTTCCATGGGTTAGGAAGCTTTTAGGCCCAATGTTAATCATTATCGGACTTTACTTAATTGGTTTATTTACAATGCGTTGGACGTTCTCCCTATGGAAAAATAATAAAGAACGGGGCGGACGGTTAGGTTCATTTTTATTAGGACTTAGTTTTTCCTTAGGTTTTTGCCCAACAATGTTTATTTTATTTTTTATCGTCCTTATGCCAATGGCTTTGGCTGTTCCGTATGGTGTGATTATTCCAACTGTTTTTGCATTAGGAACATCAATTCCAATCATCATTTCTGTATTTCTTCTTTGGTACTTTGGACTAAGTGGAACTTTTATGAAAAAAGGTAGAAAAATCGGTTTGATTGTGCAGCGAAGTGCAGGAATTATTATTGTTTTAATTGGTATTTTAGACACAATCACTTATTGGGAATTAGCGGTCTTTGCATAAGGCCGCTTTTTTAATTGCTTGTCGGTCCTGATCAGGACGCTTCCGCTTTTATGTTAATATTTACTAGAAAATAATGCACATACTTAGAGCGAAATGAAACAAAATAGTATTACAAGAGGAGGTGATTATCTTGGCAAACAACAACAGCTCAAATCAATTATTAGTTCCTGGTGTACAACAAGCATTAGACCAAATGAAGTATGAAATTGCTACTGAATTTGGTGTACAATTAGGTCCAGATGCAACAGCACGTGCAAATGGTTCAGTTGGTGGAGAAATCACGAAGCGTCTTGTCCAAATGGCTGAGCAACAGCTAGGTGGCCGTATTCAGTAAGAATAATTTAATATTTTGGCATTAGGGGATGGCTTATACCATCCCCTTCTTCAAGTAGATAAGAAAATTAAAAAAGGAAGTCATCTTATGGGTATGTGTCCTTTATGCAATGGAATTCAGTCTGTATCAGTGACTTGTGAAACATGTAACACTGTCATGGATGAAAAAGGTAGGCTAATGGATTATTTTGATGATTATAGTGCTTATCTAGACATTGATGGTATGAAGTTATTTGATGGAATAGAAAATGATCAACAAAGGCAGCTATGTCCTCATGTGTTTTATTGTTCCAATTGTCAATTAGAAAAAACAATCCTAATAGAAGAAGAGGCCCACTAATACTAGCGGACCTCTTTCTTAATAGGTAAACGTTTTTTATTAAAGCCAAATGTTATTAACGAATACGTAATTCAGTTTTTGTATCGAAGAAATGAGCTTTGTTCATATCCAAAGCTAATGTAATATTTTGACCGTTTTTGATGTCAGTACGCGAGTCTACTCGAGCAATGAAATCTTGGTCAGCAACTTTAGAGTAAAGGTATGATTCAGCACCCATTAATTCAGCTACATCAATCATTGCAGTAATTTTAGTCTCAGCAGAAGACTCTATAAATACAGGCTCATCATGGATATCTTCTGGACGAATTCCTAAAAGAATTTCAGTATTAGCATATTTAGCTAACATTTTAAGTTTTCCTTCAGGGACTTTGATTTTCACATCGCCCATTTCGAAATAACCATTTACAAGCTTTCCGTTTAGGAAGTTCATTGCTGGTGATCCAATAAAGCCACCAACGAATACGTTTTCTGGCAAATCGTAAACTTCTTTTGGTGCTCCAACCTGTTGGATAACTCCGTCTTTCATAATAACAATTCGAGTTGCCATTGTCATTGCTTCTGTTTGGTCATGTGTTACATAAATTGTTGTTGATTGTAAACGTTGGTGTAATTTTGTAATTTCAGCACGCATTTGTACACGTAATTTTGCATCAAGGTTTGATAATGGCTCATCCATTAAGAATACTTGAGGATCACGAACGATCGCACGTCCTAAAGCGACACGCTGACGTTGACCACCTGACATTGCTTTTGGTTTACGGTCAAGCATTTCAGTTAAGCCTAGGATAGCCGCTGCTTCTCTTACACGACGGTCGATTTCGTCTTTTTTAAACTTACGAAGCTTAAGTCCAAATGCCATATTTTCATATACATTCATATGCGGATATAGTGCATAGTTTTGGAATACCATGGCGATGTCACGATCTTTTGGAGCAACATCATTTACAAGGCGGTCGCCAATATATAATTCACCTTTAGAGATATCTTCAAGACCAGCGATCATACGAAGTGTTGTTGATTTACCACAACCAGATGGACCTACGAAAACGATAAATTCCTTATCTTTGATGTCAAGGTTAAAATCTGATACAGCTTCAACTCCACCTTCGTAAATTTTATAAATATTTTTTAAAGTAATTTCAGCCATTACTAACGCCTCCAATTTCTTATTATAGGATGACTTTATTGTACCCATAGATTAGCCTAAGGTAAATTGTAAGCGTGCACAAAGATTTCATCCTCAATTTGTGCACATTGCAAAAAGCTTATCCTTTCGCCGTTTCGTCAAGAGCAATTAGCATATAGATAGCCGCTGCTTGTTGGAATTCCTTAATGTCAATTCCGGTTCTCTCAATAAATTTATCTATTCGATACTGTAAGCTATTTCTGTGCATAAATAATTTTTTCGAAGCTAAAGTTGTGTTTAAGTTTGACTCAAAGAAAACTTTTATCGTTTTTAAAAGCTCTTTATCCTCAAGTAAGTGGGATATTGAATTTAACAACATTGTGTTTGTCATTTTTGAGACTTCATAAGTTAGTAAGTAGGGAATTAATTGTTCCTTTCGAATTACCGCTAGTTTAGGTAACACCCTTCTGCCCAATAAAAATGCAGATTTTTCCCAATCAAATATCTGTTTTGCATCTTCCAAGTTCGTAAAGATGCTGCCTTCAAAAATAGACAATTTCACAAAAAAATCGGTCATGATTGTATCCACTAGGCTCTCGACTTCAGCGTCAAGATCTTCATTTGTTAGATATTCAACGATAACTCCTTCATTCTGGGCAATCCACACAAGGATAGCCTCACTTTGAAATAAGCTCTCGATCGCTTCGGAAAAATCAACTTTATCTTGTAAATTTCCGTTTATGTAAAAGTGAATAAATCGGTACGTTGACGATGGTGAAGGCTGGTAACTAGACATCATATTGCCAGTTGTAAGTAAAGTCTGCCAAAAAAATTCTGTGTCGTTAACGCTTTGTTTTTGCATTGGTGTTAAAAAGATATCTAATAAATTAATTTGTTCTTCAGTCAAAGTATCTTTACATAACGAAAGAACTACACCATCATTAGTTTTGTATTGTAAACATTGCCTATGTTGTTCAACATCATTTTCATCAATAAGTGCATCTTTTAAAATTAATTTTAGTTGTTCTAACATCATAAAAAACCCTTCCAATTAACATGTCTTAACTGAAAGGGTATCAAACAGATGCTTATAAAACAACCTTTTTTAATAAATCATTATTTGTATTATCGAATGTTAGATAAAAATCAAAAATTTTAAACTTCTCTTGGACGTTCTTCCTCTTTAAACTTTTGAGCGTCTTCGATTTGCGGTTGGTCATATCGGTCAGTAACCGTTCCACCTGCTACTCCTTCGTTTGTCATCCGATCGACATCAACATATGTTTTATCTCTGCCATCATGTAGCGAGTCTTTTTTTATATTCATAGACAATTCCTCCTTTAAATATAGAATTTCAAAAGTAGTTTATGTAATAATTACTTATTTAAAACAGTGCTGTCCCAAAAGTGTCAACTCATCTTGAAGTGATACGAATTACAGAAGTGGATCATAAAAAACGAGGTGCTGATACTTTGGCTTGGGACAGCCTTTATAATAACAGTCAATTAAATCTGTTTTAGCATTATTTTTTTGTTTAGCAACTTCCTAACTAAATCCAGCATCTGCATTAAAGCATTCAATTAGGGTAGTTAGTGCTTTTTCTTGAATATGTGGTTCATCGAATTTCATTGGTTTTGAATTTACTTCGAATATCCAAAGGTGTCCGTCCTCGTCAATGCCAAGGTCAATCGAAAATTCACATAAGTAGCCGTATGCCAGTTCAAGCTGCCTGGCAACTTGGTCTGCTAGAAAGTCTACCTCTTCGATAGATAATCCCGTACTAATCGTTTCAAAGGGAAGAACTTGCCCACCCCAAGGTACATGTGTTGTGATCGCATTGTCCGCAGCACGGCGAACACCGATGCCGGTAATTTCCCATAAATCTTTTTTACGTTGGACTAATATTCGTAAGTCAAAAGGGCGCTTATTGTATTGTTTTAAGTTTACTTTTCTTTGAATAATGTTGCTCCTCTGCTGTGAGGGATTAAGTTCATCCCAAACGTCACTGATACTTTCATATTGTTTTCTCGAGTTATTGGATTTTACTTCAATAAGATCGTCTAATTTATTGATTAGAAAAATTCCGTTACCACGATTACTAAGAATAGGTTTTATAAGAATAGAACGATATAGAACAAGCCAGTTTTCCAGTTGTGCTTTAGATTCTAAGAGCTCTGTATCTGGTAAATACTTTTTCAAGAACTCGTTCTCATTTAATTGTTTGTATGTTTCCCATTTCTCAAAAAAATGCGGGTTATAAAAAGGAATAGCGTTATTAAACGCCATGTTTCGGATTGCTCCTAACTGTTTTTCAGCTTTGTAAGAAGCTACTCGATTATAGATAATATCAGGAAGAGGGAAGTGAACTTTTCGCCACTCCCCATCATCATAAAGGTAGCCTACGATTTTTTCACCGTCATAACCTTCTGGTGTCATCACAAAGGAGATCCCGCCTGATGATTGTAAACAGTCGTGAATGCGCTTAAATGTAGAGCGATTTCCATAAAAATCAGGGCGGCCTTCCTTACTTGTTAAAATAGCAACAAGAGGGCCGACTTTGTCGTCTCGTTTCTTTACTGGAAAACCGGGATGACCATTGATGTTCCCAGGAGTAACTTCAAGGAGATTTTTACCAAATAGACTCGTATTTGTGCAGTTACTCTGCCACTTATTTTCTTTATAATTGTAAAAAATGTCCATTAGCATTCACAAGTTCTGGCTGTTTTTCAACGGACTGCTTGAATAAATAGATTGCGTATTCTAACGGGAGTCGCCTTGATTGTAAGTCATCAGCTTTTAATTTTGGATGAGAAAAAATCGTCCTACCAGGTTTGGAATTTGCCTCAAACATCCATACATGCTCACTTTGATCCACACCTATATCAAATCCAATTTCGCCAATGAAGCCAGGCATCTTTTCATCAATTTTTTCGCTCAATAATAAGGCAGTCTCATGTATTTTTTTAGTTATCCCTGGATTTGCGCCAATATCACGGAGGATTTCTTTCACCGTTTTTACTTCACCACCACTTTTTACATGGGTCGTAATGCTACCTGTACCAGAAATTTTTGCGGCGATCGCACTTATCCGCCAATTTCCGTGCTCATCTTTATTCGTATGGACTCGAAAATCAATTGGATTGTTGTTCCACTTTAATAAATTAATTCCTTGCTGGGCGATCATTCCTTTTAAGCCTTGTGGAAATTGACGGCGTACTAACCGATGTAAGGTTGAATATCTTCTTAACCTATTTTCTTCATTATTTCTGAAGCGGCAATAAATAAAGGGCTCATCATCCTTGATAATTAGTTGCTGAATACCTAGACCTAAACTGCCGTTAGCTGGTTTTATATAAACATGCTTATAAGTTTCTATTAAACTATTAATATCGGAAAACTCAGGTTGGAAGTAACTTTTAGGTAAATGTTTATTCACCTTATTATCGTTAACTAGCAACTGATGAATATCCCATTTATTGAAGAAGCCCGGATTAAACCAAGGGATATCGTATTCTTTTTGGAGGCGTTCCTTTACTTGTTTTGAAAACTCAAGATTCTCGACTTTGCGATTAGGAAGACGGTCATAGACGACATTCGGGATTGGTACTTCTATTTGTTTCCAGCCGTCATTCATGTAAAAGTAACCGTTGACAGTGCCGTTATCCCAATCGATTTGATGAGCCCCAAAGACAAAGTAAAATGCACCCACTTTCTTTTCGACAGAAAGTAATTTTGCAAAAAATAAAGAGCGCTCCCCGATCGGGCGTAAATTAAATTGAGTAAAGCCAGCAGTAAAAATTCCCACTAAAGGACCTATGAAAACTGTATCATCTTTTTGTAATAAATGAATTAAGCCTTCATGAGGAATCATTAATTCTTCCCAAAGGTTGCTTGATAGCTTATATTCATCTTTTTGATCTGGGTGTGGGGCAACTTCACATTTTACAGTTTTGGTGCCAAAAGAAATCGCAGTCGGAAATTGAACCTGCGCTACATATTGTTTAAATTGTTCTATAGGCACAAAAAGTGTCCCTAAACGATTGGTTTCCTTTTTTAAAGGTAAAGCTGCTTGCATCATTAAACTCCAACTCCTTTTCTTTTCCTGTCTAAATAACGACAATAGTCTATTGGCGCTCTAGCGAGAATTTCTTTCTTGTCCGGAAAACTAGTTGTAATTACTTTTCTGCCAGGCTTTGAATTAACTTCTAAAAGCCAAAGTTTCCCGTCATTGGCAAATCCGAAATCTAGGCCAAGTTCAAATAGTTGTTGACCATGTTTTTCTAACACTAATGGAATACGTTCGATCAATGCTGCTAAGTTAACTTGTAATGGTTGGCATGCATCTATTGGGAGTGTATGAAGCCATTCGATGTAAGGGTAAACCACACCGCCACTACCTAAGTTAGACGTGTAATCACCGATTTTTCCAGTGCGGATGCCTCTACCGATTTCCTTCCACTTACCTTCCTCATTTTTTTGAAGGAAAATTCTTAAATCAAATGGCCGCTCGTCATTGTCTGTTAGTTGTAAGCACGGTTGAAGTAAATACTTTCGCTTTACGGTAACTTTATTAATTAAATGTTGAACTTGTTTTTTTGTTAGTGATTTTTGAAATGGTATAGTGTTTTTCTTAGCGATAAGACGAAAACCTTTGTTTTGATTTGTTAATATAAAAATTCCTTTTCCTTGTGAGCCACTTACGGGTTTTAAAAGAATAGAGTCATGTTTAGTTAACATAGAAAATACGATTTCTGAAGTCGTTACTAACTCTGTATCAGGCAAGAAAAGGTTTATTACAGGGTCTTCTTTTAACATGTTATAAACCAACCATTTATTAGGGAGTCCATAGCCTAAAAAGAAAATGTCGGGTTGAGACTTTAGCCAAGAAACATGAGCGTAATGTACCTTGTAAACTTCTTCATTCTCGTAAAAACAGCGGTCATAAATATACATAGGTAATGGCGAGTAATCCTCTTGCCATTCATTTGTTTTATGGCAGTATGATTTGCTTTTTACCATCTTTTTACTGCGATTAATGTCTTTAGGTAAAAAAAGAAGAATATGAACATTCTCAGTAGAACTGGCTTTTGCCATTGTAGTAAAATAATCTTCTTCTTGGCGAAGATCCGTTACTAATATTCCGAGAGTTACCATGTATCTATCTCTCCCTTTTCCCTTTGTCATTTCGTTTTAATGGATAACCAGATAAATGAGCTAAGTAAGCGATAATCGCTCTTGTTGATGGTCGTATTCGCTGATTAGGTTCATCTAAATCTATTTTTGAAGGTTTTGAGTTTACTTCAATGATCCAAAGTTTTCCCTCTTTGTCTAGGGCTATGTCAATTCCAAGTTCACCAAACAAACCTTCATGGCTTTCCGAAATTAAACTTGCTACTTCAACGGCAAGTTCACCCATTAATCTTACATATTGTTTAGCCAGCTTTTCATCAAATAACGTTGTTAATATATCAAGTGGACGCCTTTGTTCCCCACCTTGGGCAATATTTGAAACCATTTTTTCTCGTGGTGATATTCTTGCCACCGACGATATCACTTTCCATTGACCTTCTTCATTACGAATACAAAGAACTCGAAAATCAAGCGGTCGCTTTTCCTCAAAGTTAATAAGTTCAATGCCTTGCTGAACTATAAAGGATTTTTTCTTAAGACGCTCTTTTAGGCGTTTATAGAGAAGATAACTAGATTTAAACTGTGTTGAGATCTTTTCCGAAAAAGAGGAGTAATAAACAGAAAAGCCTTGCTCATCTTTTTCAATTTTTAAGATTTGCCTTCCTTGACTACCATGGGCAGGTTTCACAAAAATAACATCATAGAGTGTAAGCTTTTTGGCAAAGGTTTCATAGTCATCAAATGGGATTGTGGAAGGTAAATAAGGTGTCATTTCAGGAAAACTAGACAGTGCTTCATGAATTTCCCATTTATCTAAAAAGCAATGGTTAAAGAAATTTACTCCTTTATCTTCTAATAATTGGGTAAACTGTAGATAAGTATTAGATGTTTCAAAAACTCTTGAACCGATGCGGTTATAAACAGCATCAGGTACAGGCAATAAATACTTTTGCCATTGCTCTTCTTGAAATGAGTAGCCTGTTAAGTCGTCATCGAAACCGCGTAGAGGTTTGACATAAAATAAAATGTGGTGATGTTTAGCAAACATCGCTAGTTCTTCAAAAAATGTTGTCATACTTCCAAACTTTGATTCTTCATGATACATTTGGTTAGTGATACATGTAATGGTTGGTCCTAATTTAAGTGTATTCTCCTCTTGTTTATATAGACAATGTATTGGAAATATTTCAAAAGGAAACTTTAATTTTTCAGCAAGCTCTGGTGTGATTTCTATTGTTGGAACTTTAAAAGAGGGAGTTTCAACAATGAAGACAACTACTATTTGATAGCCGAATTGAAACTTAACACGATCACCACTTTTTAAATCAAAGTACCTACATAAAGAACGTGATATTTTTAATTGATCACTTCTTGCAAGATTACTATCAACTTGTAAAATTATTTTCCTTAGGAACATTTTTGACCACTCATTTTTATGAATTTAGATTGCCATTTGTAACAAAACGTAGCGTCTGAAACAGATAAACGCGCGGATTGATTTGATAGGCATTTGTTGATATCGTATCCTATGTACTTATAGGCATATGTGTGAAAAATCTGTGATAAAGAGTAGGAGTGAAAGTAGTGGAGGTTTTTATTGTTATCATAATTATGGTTTTTGTCGGAGCCTTAATTGGTGGTGTTACTAATTCGCTGGCAATTAAGATGCTATTTCGACCGTATCGGCCATATTATCTTGGCACATGGCGAGTTCCTTTTACACCGGGATTAATTCCGAAGCGGAGGACAGAGTTAGCAGACCAACTTGGTAAACTCGTAGTAAATCATTTATTAACTGCAGAAGGCTTACAAAAAAAGCTTGAAAATAATTTGTTTTTGAATGAGATGGCACAATGGGTACAAAAAGAGCTTAGAAACCTTTTAAAAAGTGAAACTTCGTTAGCAAATGTAATCGAAAATTGGACTGGGGTTGAAAGTCCGAAACAGGAAGTGCAACTTAAATTAACTAGTTGGATTAGAAAAAAAGTAGAGGTTATGCTGGAAGAATTACGACCATTACCTTTAAACAATGTCATTCCACAAAAGATTAATGATAAGGTAGATGCGTATATTCCTGAACTGGCGGGAATTTTTATCGAAAAAGCGAAAGGTTATTTTAGCAGTTCTGAAGGTATTGAGAGCTTAAGTAATATGGTTGACCGATTTTTAATGGGTCGAGGTGCTTTAGGGAATATGGTTTCAATGTTTTTAGGAAATGAGCGTTTAGTTGATAAGTTACAACCAGAGATCATCAAAATGCTAAATGACGAAGGAACTCAGCAGTTAATTGAGGTTTTTCTCAAAAAAGAATGGGAGCAAGTGAAACGATTAAGAATAGGAGACATCGAGGAATGTTTAAATCTAAACGAAGTATCCTTATATATCCAAGAAAAAATAATTGACCATATCCCGCTAGACCATTTAGACAAGCCTCTTTATGAGTGGTCTCCAATGATAGAAAAACCTTTGGTGGAAGAAATCGTCCCTCGCATGATCGAGAAAATAGGACGAGCGATCTCAAACGAATTAGTGCACCTACTAAAAAAACTACAGCTAGAAGATGTCGTCAAAAATCAAGTAGAGCAATTTTCAGTGAGTCGACTAGAGGATATGGTGTTGTCGATTTCAAGAAGAGAGTTAAAATTAATCACATATTTAGGCGCTTTATTAGGTGGGCTTATTGGTTTATTTCAAGGGATATTTATCATTTTTCTCCGCTAATTTCCCATATAAGGTGAATTAAGTTTATAAAAGTGTTATAGTCGTGAAGGAGTAATTATTACAAAGCCGTTTCTTAGTTTGTAAGAAAGGCAAAATCAGGAGGTTTTTTACTAATGTCAAACACATATGACAAGGCCCATGAGCTTAGCCGTGTATTAAAAGAAAGTGACGAGTTTAAGCAACTAGCAGAACTTCACGGTCAGGTGAATGCAGATGCCCAAGCGAAGCAAATGCTGGATGGTTTTCGTTCGATCCAAATGGAGCTTCAACAAAAACAAATGCAAGGAATGGAGCTTACTGAAGAAGAAATTCAAAAAGCACAAAGCGTTTTTGAACTTGTGCAACAGCATGAAGTTATCGGAAAGCTAATGGAAGCAGAGCAACGCATGAGCCAATTAATCGGTGACTTAAACAGAATTATCGCTGAGCCATTAGAAGAACTTTATGGATTAGCTGAATAGTTAGAGCTAAAAAGATGACCTCATAAGGTCGTCTTTTTTAGTAGGAAAAGAAATTAGAGGTTTCTAAAATAAATGTCTAGGTGTGAGTTGCTAGGCAGAGCGCTATGCTTTTCGTATCAACTTTTCTAATTCGCTGCAACCACGCTTAAGCTCTCTCTGATAATCTGTTCTATTGTTCAAGAATTTATCATAGGCTTTTACCAAACAGTGAATGTTCATGAAAAGGGGGAGCAATAGTGGCATATCGTTTATTAGCATTGGATATCGATGGGACGCTGTTACAATCGAACCATCGTTTAGCAAAACAAACAAGGGAAGCAATTGAGTACGCAAAAATGAAAGGTGTTTACGTGACATTAGCAACAGGTAGATCATTTCCTTCAGCCCAAAAAGTAGCAAATGCATTAAATTTGGAAACAGATATTATCACTCATGATGGAGCATTTATCGGGTCTTCATTAGAAAACCCAACATTTGAACGTCGTCTCAATAACGAAAAAGCTTACCATATTGTTGAACTGTTAGAAAAACATAAATGTCATATTCGTGTCATGCATGAGAAATTCGCAATCGGTAATAAAATTCGCCAAAAAAATTACCTCATCGCGAGAATGACTGTTGGCATTGGTGATCCAGTTTTTTACCCAGTTACATTTGTTGATTCATTAAGTAACTATTTATTAAATGAACCAGTCATGCCACCGAAAATCCACGCGTTCTTTTTTAATGAAAAAGAACGTCTTAGTGCAAAAGAAGATTTATTGAAGGAAATACCGGGTATTCACGTGACATCATCTTCAGAAGGCGGATTAGAAATTGTATCTGAAGGTATATCAAAGGCAAAAGGGTTACAAGTTCTTGGTGAAAAATTGGGAATTGGGTTTAACCAAATGGTTGCTATCGGTGCTTATGAAAATGACATCGAAATGATTACTCAAGTTGGATTAGGTGTAGCAATGGGCAACGCGCCAAAGCATATCCGTGATCAAGCTGACTGGGTTACACGTTCGAATAATCAAAATGGTGTAGCCTACATGGTGAAAGAAGTATTCCGCAAACAGTTAAATATGCAATATTAGTAGAAAAACAGGACTCGTTTATTAACGGGTCTTTTTTTTCATTGAAAAAAATAGACAGTACAGTAACCAATTGCCCAGCTCCAGAATAGGATATCGTGGAAGGAGAGATGGGCATGCACCAGACACAAAATATGCACGACGTTTGTAAAAATCATATGTACCGCTATGTAATGGTTCAAACTGCTGATCAACAAGTTTTTGATGGGATCGTCGAGAATGTTGACGAGACAAATCTTTATTTAGCAGTTCCAACCGGGGAAACAATGCAACGAGAAGATGGAAATGAAGAGCGTTTATATGGTGGAGTTGGTTTAGGCTACGGGGCCGGGCTTGGCTTTCCAGGCTATGGTTACCCAGGCTATGGCTTTCCGGGTTATGGCTTTCCAGGCTATGGTTTTCCGGGATACGGATATCCATTTAGACCACGCCGCCGTTTCCAACGCTTAATCTTGCCTCTCGCTGCAATTACTGCACTGTCATTATTGCCGTATTATTAAGAAGAAAGGCTGTCTCAAAAGTGTCAGCACACCTTGTAGTAGAAGAGGTGACTGTTACTTTGCTTTTGGGCAGCCCTTTTTTGATTCGGTGAGGGCTGTCAGTTATTTGAGAGATCATTTCGAAAGTTATCGCTTCCAAATTTAAAACTACACTTATAAGAACAAATGTTTTGTTAATAATGGTATAATATATATAGAAAATTTTAGGGTGAGGGAGATTTATGAAGAAAACTCGTTTTATTCATGCAGCTGATTTACATTTGGATAGCCCGTTTCAGGGGTTAAGTAACTTGCCGATAAAATTGTTACAGGAAGCAAGGGAGAGTACTTTTGAAGCGCTACAAAAACTTGTTGCCTACGCGATAAAGTATCAAGTAGATTTCGTGATTTTTGCGGGTGATCTTTTTGATGGGGAAGATCGTAGTTTAAAGGCACAATCAAAATTTAAAAAGGCAATGGAAGAGTTGCAAGAATACGGAATTCACTGCTATATAATCCATGGTAATCATGATCACTTAAAAGGAAATTGGGTATCGATTTCTTGGCCAGATAATGTCTTTTTCTTCAAAGCTGAAGTAGATGTTTATAAATTTAGAAAAGCGGATTTAACTGTTCATTTGTATGGATACAGCTATCCGCAAAAAACAGTTAAAGATAATATTGCTGTCAATTATCAAAGGATAGGTGAGGCAGATTTTCATATTGGTATTCTCCATGGAACCGCTGATGGTCAAGAAGGTCATGATCATTATGCACCATTTTCCGTTCAACAGCTAGTTGAGAAAGAGTTTGATTATTGGGCATTAGGTCATATACATAAGCGACAAGTTCTTCATGAAAATCCTTTTGTTGTGTACTCAGGGAACTTTCAAGGAAGACATAAAAAAGAGCTAGGCGATAAGGGGATTTACTTTGTAGAGCTAGACCATTATCATTCTTCAACGTTAACATTTTTACCTACTTCCGAGCTACATTGGGAGGAGCTAACCGTTTCAATAGAAGGAATTGAAACGATCGATGAATTAAAAAACCGCTGTGAGTTGTCTATAACGGAAGCGAAAAAATGTGATCGGAAATTATTCGTCATTCTTCGTTTTGTAGGTAGTGGCCCACTCCATAATTATCTAACCGAAGGCGTCGCTGAGTTTATTGAAGTCTTAAATTGGGGGCAGGAAGAAAAAGAACAATTTGCTTATATAGTCGATAAGAAGTTGGAGACAATTGGCGAATGGGACCGGCAACAAATAAAAAAGGAGCAGCATCTGCTTAGTGATATTATTACCGCTTGTGACAGGTTACTAGCTGATCAAGAACCATTAGTAGATGCATTAGCTGAGGTTTTTAGTAATCAAAAACTGAAACGATACTTAACACCTTTCACAGAAGAAGAGCAAAAACAGCTTTTACTAGAAGCTGAAAGCTATATTTTAACGGAATTTCTGAAGGAAAGGGACGAATGATGATATGAAATTAACAAAACTACATCTTTATGGTTTTGGTCGCTTTCAAGATACTCAAATTGAGTTATCAAAGGAACCTATTCATTTATTTTTAGGCAACAATGAAGCGGGTAAATCGACACTGATGGCCTTTATTCGTTGTGTATTATTTGGTTTTCCTACGAAACAACAAAGTGAACTTCGCTATGAACCTAAATTAGGTGGTCGTTATGGTGGCAATATTGTCATCGAGACAAAAGAATATGGAACAGTAACAGTTGAACGAGTTCACGGTAAAGCTACTGGTAATGCAAAAGTGTATTTTTCTAATGGGAATATCGGTGGTGAAGGGGAGTTAAAACTCATCCTAAGCGAAATTGACCGTACGACATTTTCCGGAATTTATTCTTTTGGGTTAACAGACTTACAAACAATTGAACAGCTACATGCAGATGAACTTAATAAGTTTATGTATGGCGTAGGGATTTCCGGGCGCAATAATCTTTTAGAAATTGAGAAAAGAAATGAAAAGCTAATGCAAGTTCTGTACAAGCCCACGGGTAGAAAACCAATTATTAATGATCAGCTAAAAAAAGTAGTCGATTTAGAAGAGAAAGTTAGTTCTTGGAGAAGGAAGTTAAGTCAGCATGAAAACTTAGTAAAGCAACAAACGGCTATTGTGGAATTGATCGAGAAAGCTAGTAGAGATGAACTCGCCTTAGATCGTGATTATCGTTATTTTGATAAACTACAATCGCTTGCGCCAGTATTTTTGAATAAAATGATTTACGAAAGTAGATTAGAACAACTGCCACCTTATCAACCATATCCTGAGGATGGTCTGCAAAGACTAGAAAAATTTAACGATAGTTCAGTAGTCTGCGAAGGAGAGTTAATTGCTATTGAAAAGAAGCTTGATGACATATATAGTGAAAAAGCAAAGCTTCGTGTCAATGAAAACGTAACTGAGCTAGAAGAAGCGATTAGCCAAGTAAAAGAGTCAAGAAAGATCTACGAGACTAAACGGGATGAAAAAGCCCTTCTTTTACATCAAATAGAGTTTGAACAGCAGGAGTTTGAAGTAATTAAGGAAAAGTTGGGGGATAATGCTGCTCCGTTTGAGACAAGTTTTGTTGCACAACAAAAGCTTACGAATTTAATAAAAAAAGAAGTAGAGATAAAACAACAGGGATTTTTTCTCCAATCTCAATTTGAACAAGTAAAAACATCCCTCGAAGACAAAGAAAACCAAGTTGAAACGATAAAAAGACAATTATTAGACGATAAAACGAAAAAACAACTCGAAGAGACGCTCGCAAAACAAGATACGGAAAAAGAGCTCCAACAGCAATTGAAGTATGTAGATGAGGGCTTGCAAATGGTTAATCGTCAATTAGATCAATTTGTTTCGAGGAAAACTAGCTTTAAGACATTGCTTTTGTTAGCTGTACTCTTGTTAAGTTTATTTTGCGCCTTCATCCTAGTTAAAAATTCGCAAATGGTATTAGCAGCTTCTGTAGTTATTGGTACGTTTATTGTATTAGGCTACACGAAGTTGGAAGCAAAAAGTACAGTTAGTAATGTCTTAAAAGATTTAAAGAAGCAGCAGGAAAATTTCACCTATCAGAGACAAAAAATTATTGCTGAAATTGAAAAAAGACAAAAAAAACACGTTAATAATGATTATGAATTGCTCGAGAAAGATCAGCGAAAACGAGAACAGTTATTTTTTCGGGAGCAAGGTTTGAATGAAGTAAAGGAACAATACGAGCTGATATGTAAGGAATTAGATAAGTGGGAATATACGAATGCCCTCTTTCAAGAAGAACTACGAAGTTGGGCAACTGAGTTTAAATACCCATTAGACCTAGAAGCAGAATATTATGATAAATTATTAAAAATGATGGAAGAGATTAAGAAAAAACAACGCCAACTTTCCTTTTTAAAGCAAAAATTAGTAACGCTTGAAAATGAAATAGAACAGTTTGAAAACCAAGTAGAGGACTTGTGTCTTGAACTTGGAGTCGCTTTTTATCGTAAAATCTAACATAAAAGCGGTTTAAAAATATAAGTTTATATAAAAAGCCCGCAGGGAGGTTTAAAGTTACTAAATCGGTTTACAGATCAAGAAATTCAGCTTTTAGAAAATAAGTTAACGGTTGAAACAAAATTAAGCCAATATAAAAAAGAGATAAATATTCTCTTCCAATTGGCGAACGTTCGGACGGAAGAAGAATTTCGCCAAAAAGGAAAGGCTTGGTTGGAAAGTCAACATATTCATGAGCAGCTGCGCATTTCTAACAGTCAAATTGCCCCATTAGTTACTAGTGAAAAAGAATCTAAGCAACTAGAACGAGATATATTAGAGTATAACGATGATATTGCTGAAAAACTTACACAACTCGAAAAGCAAAAAAGCGAAAATCGAATTCACCTGAAAACGTTACAGGAACAGTTAGCTAAACTTAATCAAGAGATTTTAGAGTTGGAAGAGGGAAGCAGTTATTCTATATCCCTACATAATTTTGAAAATGAAAAGGGAATTCTAAATAAAGAAGTAAAAAGATGGGCGTTTCATCGTACAGTACAGTTATTAATAGACGAAACGAAGCAAGTTTATGAGAAACAGCGACAACCACATGTTATAAAGGAAGCAACAAGAATGTTTCATTCTATGACTAACGGTGAATATGTTCAACTATACGCGCCTATCGGGGAACAAAGATTATTTGTTGAGCGTAGCGATGGCTTGAAGTTTCAACCGAATGAATTAAGCCAAGGTACGAAAGAACAGCTTTATTTTGCCATTCGCTTAAGCTTAGCAACTGTTCATTCGAAGCAAACACCGTTTCCAATCTTTATAGATGATATTTTAGTTAATTTTGATAAAGGCCGACGCTTAAATGCAATTGAACTAATTAAAGAAATGTCTAAACAGCATCAAATTGTTTTTTTTACTTGTCATCCGTTCATGGCTGATGAAATTTCAGAAAATCATTTTTGTTTAGACATGCCAAACAACTAATTTTCAGTATTGAATCATTAATAGCTTTTCTTAAATGTTCAGGTTTGATAAAATCTAGTAGGATTTTTTAAATTTTTCGATAAAATAGAGATAAGGCAAATACTCAGTGAGGGTGAATATAATTGGAAAAATATATTATAAATTTAGTAGAAGATGAGAAAAACCTAGCACAAATATTAAAAGCATATATGGTTAGGGAAGGTTGGGACGTCCATCATTTTGCTGATGGGCAAGAGGCTTATGATGCAATTGGTCATGCGTCTCCCCATTTATGGATATTAGATATTATGCTGCCTCATATGGATGGCTACCAATTATTAAAAGCAATTAAAGCAAAAAATGATACCCCAGTAATCTTTATTTCCGCAAGGGATAAAGATTTAGACAGAGTTTTAGGTCTGGAACTAGGTAGTGATGATTACTTAGCAAAGCCCTTTTTACCGGAGGAACTCATTATCCGTGTTAAAAGAATTTTATCAAGGGCTTATACTTCACCAACGAAAGAGGATGAACAAAAGCGAATTGAGCTAAACGGATATTTTATTGATCCGACAACGAGAAATATATACGATGGCAATGAATTACTAGAAATGACAACGAAAGAGTTAGATGTCATTATCTTGCTTACTTCTAACATTGGCAAGGCATTTTCTAGGGAAGAAATTATTGAATACGTTTGGGGTACTGACTATTATGGCTCAGAACGAGCAGTTGATGATGTTGTTCGTAGGGTAAGAAAGAAATTGCCACGCTTACACGTAGAAACATTATACGGATTTGGTTACAGGGTCTTATCTTCATGAAATATGTAAATTTAACATATCGAATTTGGCTTTCGTTTATTTCTTTAATTTTGATTATTGCTCTTTTGTTAATTATTATCTATCCAATTTCATTAAAGAGTACATTGACTGAAGAGACGTATCGAATTATTGAAGAAGAGCAAGATCGGTACCAAGCACCTCAAGAACATGCTCCACCGCAAACGGAAATTGATTTTATTGAACGGCGTGAGGCACAGAGATCAGTTGGCCACCTTTTCTTTATGAGTCAATTTGGTAGGGTACAAGGTGACCCTGTTCCAAAGGGTGTTCTGGATGAAATGACAGATCGAGCTACAAAACAAATGACTGATCGTGGTAGATATGAACTTACCTATAGTGGAGCAACAGTTTTTTATGTTGTATTAAAAATCGAAACGGTCGTAGGAGATGCCTATCATATCTCGTATATGTGGGATTCGTATCGTGATCAGATGATCAATCAGCTTTGGGAACGGCTTCTTTATATTTTAATTTTAGCAAGTCTTTTAGGGCTTTTTCCAGCATTTTGGCTTAAAAACTACTTGCGGCAGCCCCTTACATTATTAGGGAATCATTTTGAGCAAATTTCTAATCGCAATTGGCAAGAGCCTTTTGAATGGAGAGGTGATCAAGACTTCCAAAAGCTTTCGTTTCAATTTGAACAAATGCGTCAAAATCTAATTAATTATGATAAAGCTCAAAAAACATTTATTCAACATGCTTCTCACGAGTTAAAAACTCCGATTATGGTCGTCAAAAGCTATGCAAAATCAGTAAAGGATGGTATTTTTCCACCAGAAAATATTGAACAAGCCATGGACGTAATCATAGAGGAAACGAACCGTATGGAAAAGCGAGTGAAAGATATGCTTTATTTTACAAAGCTTGATTCTGTGAAAGAGGAAATTATTCACCGTCAAACGCTTGTATTCGGTTCAATTGCTTATCAGTTACAAGAGCGTTATCGAGTTCAACGAAGCGATTTAGCATTTATTGTTGAAGGTGCAGAAGTTAATTTCGATGGAGATCGTGAACAAATTCAAATTTTACTGGAAAATTTAGTTGAAAATGCGCTCCGTTATGCCGAAACGACAATCTGGATAAAAGCAAAGCTTACAAATGATACAGTAGAAATAACGGTAGAAAATGATGGAGAGCACATTCCATCAAAAGAATTAAGTCATATTTTTACACCGTTTCGTAAAGGAAATAAAGGTCAATTCGGACTTGGACTAGCAATTGTAAAGCGAATTGCGGAGCTCCATGGTGGATATCCGACTGTCAAAAATGAAGTTAAAGGTGTTAGTTTTAAAATATATTTACCAATTTAAGTAGAACAAGACTTGGAGGTGTAAGCTATGCATAAAGGCATCGCTCATTATCAAACTGGCGAAAAGGTTGATGGTTACTTATTAATAAAATCAGCGACAAAGGGTTTAGCAAGTAATGGTAAACCATTTTTAACATTGCAGCTAGGTGACCACACAGGGGAAGTTGAAGCAAAGCTCTGGGATTGTAATTCTGAAGACGAAACGACCTTTGTTGGCAGTGAGATTATTCATGTTACAGGTGACATTCATGAGTACCGTGGAAAGCATCAACTAAAGATAAAAGGAATCCGTCCAACAACGGCTATGGATCATGTTAAACTAGCTGATTTCTTGCAATGTGCACCACTTGATCCAGAGGATATGCTTGCAAAAATTACGCAGTACATTTTTGAAATGAAGAATGCTAACATTCAACGGATTACTAGACATTTGTTAAAAAAGCATCGCGAAGCTTTTATTGAAGTGCCAGCAGCTACTAAAAATCATCATGAATTTGTATCCGGTTTAGCTTATCATGTTGTTTCAATGCTAGATTTAGCAAAAGCATTGGCTAATTTATATCCATCACTTGATACTGATCTTTTATACTCAGGAGTTATTTTGCACGACTTAGGAAAAGTAATCGAATTGTCCGGGCCAGTTGCTACAACTTATACTTTAGAAGGGAAGCTACTTGGCCACATATCAATCATGGTCAACGAAATTGGTCAGGTTGCAAAAGAATTAAGTATTGACGGAGAAGAGGTAATGATATTACAACACCTTGTTCTTAGCCACCACTCAAAAGGTGAATGGGGCAGTCCTAAGGCACCATTAATTCGTGAAGCAGAAATGCTCCATATGATAGATAATATTGATGCAAAAATGAATATGCTAGATCGTGCTTTAGATAGAGTTAAACCTGGAGAATTCAGTGAAAAAGTATATGCAATGGATAACCGTAGTTTCTATAAGCCTAGCTTTGGAAATTAATTAATTGTAGAAGGATAATGTAAGACTCTTATGAATGAATTTTAGAATCTCGTTCAAGGAACTATAGCGACAATAATTTTTAACTAAAAGTGACATATCTATTAATAGAGTAGAATAGACTAGTATTACGAAACTATTAATAGAGGTGATTATATGAATCCAGTTAAATTTGTAGGCGCATTAATAGGAGGATTACTTTTACTATTCATTGCTAGATTATTATTACTCGTAACTCCAATATCAGAAAGGCTTCAAGGAAGCCCGTGGTGGGTTTATTTCGTAGTAGCTGGGATAATATTTAGTGGCTTTCTATCTTTTAAATATGCTAAAGAGGATCGCGAGGTCGAGCAACGCTGGATCGAACAAGAAGGAGAAACGTTTATGGAGCCTATCCGTAAGCGCCGTGAAAGAAAGGAAATGATGAATGGCTAGATAAATATGCTGGCTTCCCTTTCGCTTCTCTGTTATCTAGTTCCTGTATAAGAGGCTCACTAAAAGACTTGACCGAAAATACCCACAAAAAAGGAGCTGACATGTGTCAGCTCCTTTTTTTCCTTTTAGTAAACGTAAGCTGTACCGATAATTACTAATAGAATGAACAATACTAGAATTAACGCAAAGCCTGTAGCTCCTGCTCCTGTTGCTGGTGGGAAACATCCTGCCATACTTTATCATCCTTTCGAAGTAGTTTATGAGGTGGTAGCCTCTTAATCACATTATGTTAAAGAGGAATGTTTTGTACTAGGCAAAGATGGATTTTATTTCTTTACTCATCGCTGAGATTATCGGAAACAATCCCTAGAATAAAATGGCACAAAAAAGCAGGATGCTTCAATGGAGAAACATCCTGATTTAGTTAAGTTTTAGTTGTTTAAAAGATCCTTGAATTTTTCATCTTTAATATCGATTTTAGCGTTATCAATTAATTCTTTCTGAACTTCTTGAAGTGGACGTGCTTGTCTTCTTGCTAATAATTCTTCTAGTTCTTCAGCTACTTCTTCAAATGAAACGTCAAATGGTTTGCGTTCTTCAACTTTGATAATATGATATCCGAATTGTGATTGGACAGGTTCACTAATTACGCCAATATCAAGTAAGAATGCAGCTTTTTCAAATTCAGGAACCATTCTTCCTCGTTCAAATGAACCTAAACTTCCACCAGCCACAGCACTTGCAGTGTCCATTGAATACTCCTCGGCAAGCTCAGCAAAGTCCCCACCTTGCTCCAATTTTGCAATCACTTCTTCAGCAGTTTCAAGATCTTGTACTAAAATATGACTTGCGGTAACTTCTTTACCAGCTTCATATTCTGCACGAACATCTTCTTCAGTAATTTCCACACCTTCTGACGCTACTTTTTGGACAACTAAGTGTTGTCTTACTAAACTGCGGAATTCTGCCTCACCAGCAAAATTTTGCGATTGAAGAAACTGTAAAAATGCTAAATCATCTTCTAACTCGTAAGCTTCACGAACTTTGTCTAGTTCAGCGGTAACTTCATCTTCAGTAATATTTAATCTGTCAGCATGCGTATCAAACAGCTTGTCTTGAACTAATGAATACAGGACATCTTCACCGTGTTTTTCTTTTAATGCTTCGAAAAATTCAGCTTCTGTAACGACTTTTCCGTCAACCTCTGCAACTACCTTTCCTTCAATGTCTCCATTACCATTACATGCTGTAAGGGCGATAAGGCTTGTTAAAGCTAATGCTGTAATTAATTTCTTCATTTTTGCAACTCTCCTTAATATCTTGTCTACTAAATTCGGCACAATGAATACTATAGCATAAATTCTAGAAAAATGAAAAAGGTTACCTGAAAACATTCTGTGAAAAAACGTACAGTCGCCCAAACAGAAGATTAGTTTCATGCATAGGATAACGTAAACCATTGTAAAGGGGGGTCTTTAATGTCACACGCTTATCATGGTGGTTTTGCGTTAATCGTTGTGCTGTTTATTTTATTAGTTATTGTAGGTACAGCATGGCTTTAAAAAATAGAGGGTTTCATATTACCCCTAATTGATCAAAAATGTAACTTTTAATTTAAAAAGTGGCTATTTTTCTCAACGAAAAGCCTGTTATTCTAATAAAAAGGAGGCAATTTATTATGGCTCATGCACACGGTGGAGGCTTTACTTTACTAGTTGTATTGTTTATCCTATTAGTGATTATTGGTGCTTCTTGGGGTTGGTAATTAGAAAAGCGTAGGACAGCCGCTTAGCCCCGAAAGCAAATGTTCTGCCAGTAAAAAAGTCGAAATTAACTTTTTTAACTGGGAGGTTATTTGCCAATGGGCTGGTTGTCCGAAGCTAGCCAAAGAAAAGCGTAGGACAGCTGCTAAGCCCCGAAAGCAAATGTTCTGCCAGTAAAAAAGTCGAAATTAACTTTATTAACTGGGAGGTTATTTGCCAAGGGGCTGGTTATCCGAAGCTAGCCAAAGAAAAGCGTAGAAATAAAAAATCCTCTTCACTTTAAGTGAGGAGGATTTTTATATATGATGATGTTAGTAGGATTGTAATTAAGACATTTATGGTACGAAATACCTTTGGTTGTTTTTCTTCAGGAATTTCTTTTTGAAGACACAAAGTATTTGTCATAGAATTAATCATAAATAAAATAAATAGAGCAAAGGGAAAATAAAAAATAATAAGCATTAGTTACCTCCGTTTAGTTGGATACCCTCTATAACTTTATCAAATTATTATAAAAAAAGATAGCATTTGCATTTAAATTAAAAAGGAGTGAGAATATGGAAGTAAAGAAAAATGTTTGGAAAATAGCATTTATAAGCATGGTTTGTAGTTTAGGAGTACTCTTCATCTCTCTACTAATATGGTTTTATTTTTTCTTTTCTTCACCTGACCATGTTCAACTTGAACGCAAGGATCGCGTCGGTGAAACAATGTTTGTCATATCTACTACAAAAGATCAATTAAACTCATTTATGGCGGAACAAATCTCAAGTGATGGCAATAATAATTTCCAGATCACTTTAACATCAGAACATGTGTTATTAGAAGCCGCAATCCCGCTATTCGGAAGGAAAATAGCATTTGAATTATTTTTAGAGCCGGAAATGTATGGTGAAGGTGATTTGCTTTTAAAGAGTAAATCGTTTCACATTGGAGGATTTCAGCTTCCTAGTGAGACCTTATTTTCGCTTATTAAAAATACTCTTCCCTTTCCAGACTGGATCGAAATAAATACAAGAGAGGAATCAATAATTTTAAAGGTAACGGAAATGGAGGGGCTAGAGTCAATGTTTATTAAAGTTACTAACTTTGATTTGGAAATGGATAATATTGAATTTGAATTAGTCTCCTCAAAAAAATAAAATAAAAGGAACTAATAATAGTCCTGAAAGGAAATCATGTAAAGTAATAGTCCTGAAAGGAAAGTATGTAAAGATTAAAACTGGAAAGGAAACCATTATGGAACCAAATGAAGAAAAGTTACTTCGATTAGAATTTTATCAGGAAATTCTACTAGAAATAATGGATAACTCCTATCCTTTTTATACACTAATCATTAAACATCAACTTTCAAAAGGAGAAGTTGAAGAAATTTATTTTCTTTGTGAGAAGTTAAACAATGAGTATAAAAAACAAAAAGAAGAGGGATTTGTTACATTTCTCCCACTTCTTACACAATTTGTTGGTATGCTTAATTACAAGGTAGACCCACATCAGACCATCAATGCTCTATACATGCAAGATATTTATCGTGAGCTAATGAAAGAGTTTCTGGATCTCGTCAAAAAAATTAATTAGTTTCCGCTTTAACACTTGGTTTTGCCACCAATTTTCCATCTTCTTCAGTAAAGTCTTGTTCCATTTTTTCTAGCGTCTTTTCAAAGATTAACATAAAATCGGGACCATAAATATGTCTGATAATAGTCATTACCTCTGAAAATTCCGGGAACTTCCCATACAATTCCTTAATTGGTAATGACCCTTCGTAAATTCCGGTTTTCTTTGGATCATATACCTCCAAGGTGTTTAGAAGTAATTTCTCGCCATCACTAGTTAAATACACGTAGGTATTTCGTTTGTCGTTTTGTTTTTTAGAAAAAGTTAATAAGCCTCTTTCTTCTAACTTTTTAGAGAAGTTAAAAGCCGTTGAGACATGCATAACTCCAAATTTTGCGATGTCAGAAATGGAAGCACCTTCAAGCTGATAAGCAATTAGTAAAATATGGTGTTCGTTAATGTTTAAATTAAAGGGTTTAATCCATGTTTGCCAATCTTTTTCAGTTGATTTCCATAAAGCTTTACTTAATTGAGCGACTTTATGAGCAAACATAATTGACTGTTTAATGGAGTATGGCGCATTTTTATCCATATGAAACCTCCGTATAAATATAATTTATAATACATGAAGTGAAGCAATTTTGAATATTCATTATTTTTTCAGTAAAATGTTATTTAAATAATATCACAATATGTATTTCGATAACAATACAAAAAAACAATTTATTATATTTTTCTGAAAATATTTATCAAATTAAGGTTTTAAAGGGCGAAAGTGCTACTGAAATAATACTTTTAATACCTTACTTCGTTACTAATTGTAGCAACGAGGTAAGGTATTAAATATAAAATTATTCCATTTATGTTATTAAAGGATAGAACTAAGGCTTCCTTCATCGCTGACAGGAAGCCTTAGTTTTGTATTTAATTTGCATGTACTTTCATATAGCTCGTGCAAATCAATCGACTAAATTTAAGCTAAAGGTCGTTTAATTTCACTTTCGAGCTGATCAATCGTTTCGTGAAGCTCTTGAATGCTCCTTTGAATGTCGTTCATCGTTGGTTCGACATCCCTTTTCCATTCAGAAATAGAGTTTTTCACATCAGTAGAGACAGCTTTCAAGGTAGTAGCGCCTTCTGTAGCAACAGTTTCAACTTGACTTTTAAGTTGTAACGTTTTTTCTTTGACGTTAGAAAGTGAATTCATTAAATTATTAACATTGCTTGCTAATAATTGTTGAACTTCATTTCCAGATTTAGGAGTAGATAACAACGTAATTGTTCCACCAATTATTCCACCAGCTATAAAACCGTATAATAGGGATTTTCCATTCATCTTTTCACCATTCCTTTCCTCTTTAGAAGTTTCCGTTTTTTTATTAGATTATCACATTTTTGCTAAGGTTTGAATATAATTATAATATTTCAATAATATTCTTTTTAACACAGTAATAAAATTGTTTAAAACGTTGCATAAAGAGGAGGAATTTACATGTACGGGTTTGTCTTTGGCTTATTCTCTTTAGCTTTGTTATTTTTTTATGGAATGATACACACATTAAATTTTGTGAGAAAAATGAAATGTGAACATGAACATAAAAGAAAATATCTTAAATATGCATGGATGCTTGGTTTATATGGTTTTATTAGTTCAGGTTTAGGAATTGTCGTGTATTACTATGGAGTTGGGTAAACCAACTCTTTTTTTTGCAAAATGGTGCTTTTTTTTGAAATTGAGTAAGTCTTCGTTACATTGAAGTTGAATTTTCCTGCTTAAATTTTAGCATAAATTGTTGCAATGCTTTACAAGCTTCATAAGGAACAGCATTGTAGGTTGAGGCACGACAGCCTCCAACTGAGCGGTGGCCATTCAAACCGACAAATCCAGCTTCTTTTGCTTCCGATAAAAACTTTTTACTTAACTCTTCACTTGCCAAATTAAAAGTGATGTTCATTAAGGAACGGCTATTGTTTAGTGCATGCCCCTTATAAAATCCGTTACTTTCATCAATTGCATCGTAAATAAGGGAGGCTTTTAATTCATTTTCTTTAGAAATACCTGTTACACCGCCTCGCTCACTAACCCACTGCAACACTTTATTTAACATATAAATCGAAAACGTTGGTGGTGTGTTATATAAAGAATTATTTTTTGCATGTGTATCGTAGCGAAGCATCGTTGGAATTTGCTTGTTTAATGTCTTTTCAAGTAAGTCTTTACGGAGAATGACTACTGTTACCCCAGATGGACCCAAGTTTTTCTGGGCACCGGCATAAATCATCGCAAAATTTTCAATCGGTAAAGGTTTACTTAAAATATCACTAGACATATCAGCGATAAGGAGGTTGTCTTTGACCTTTGGATATTCCTTCCACTGTGTTCCATAAATTGTATTATTAGATGTGATGTGTAGATATCCATCATCAGGGGAAACAGCTAATTCTGACAAATTAGGAATGCGATCATAATTTGTTTCTTTTGTACTAGCAGCAATAGCAGTGGGCAGACCTAAGATTTTTGCTTCCTTTAAAGCTTTTTCTGACCAAACTCCCGTTAAGACGTAATTACCAACTTGATCCTCACTTAAGAAGTTCATAGGGATCATTGGGAATTGTAAGCTCGCACCGCCTTGCAAAAATAGAATTTCATAATTATCAGGAATGGCTAAAAGTTGTTTCAGTAATCTCTGTGCCTCATTATGAACATTTTCAAAATCTTTACTTCGGTGACTCAATTCCATTACAGACATTCCAGTTTGATTAAAATCCAATAATTCCTTTTGGGCAATTTGTAAAACCTCTTCCGGTAATGCAGAAGGACCAGCATTAAAATTATACGTTCTTTTCATTGTTTCCACTCCTCTTACTTAAGGCTTTTAATACATTTACACGTTAAATTGTTAAAATAATATTTTTATCCTACCATGGAGCATAAAAATAGGCTATTACTTTTTTTATTATTCACAAAATTTCCTTTACTTCAATTTGATTATAGTAGTTTTGAAAACCAACTATCGTATGAAAAATAGAAAAGGTCAGTCATCACTAGTAGTATCAAAAGATAGTTCTACTAGTGATGACTGACACTTTTTATAAAGCTTATTTCAGAGAAGAGGAGATATGCTTTGCGATTTCCTGGAGGTCTTCACCGCTATATTGGCTACTATTGTCTTTCCAAACAGCTCCAAAGCCATCCCCTTTTCCGTATCTTGGGATGAGGTGGAGATGATAATGAAAAACTGTTTGTCCAGCTGCTTTTCCATTATTATTGACAATATTTAATCCTAGGGGATCAAAAGCTTCCTTAATGGCATTAGCGATTTTAGGAACTACCGAAAACAATTCTTTTGCTGTGTCAGGCTTTAACTCATAGATGTTTTCTTGGTGAAGTTTTGGAATGACAAGTGTATGGCCCTTTGAAACTTGACTAATATCTAAAAAGGCAAGAACATGCTCATTTTCAAATACTTTTGCTACTGGAATTTCACCATTTACAATTTTACAAAAGATACAGTTTTCTTGGTTAGACAAATGAATCATCCTTTCAAAAATTTTATTTAAATGAGTGAATTTCATAATTAAATTAAATCTTTGGATAGCTAGTTTTACTATTATTTCCTAAAAGGCATGAGAAAATCTTAATTACATTATTTTTCCACATTTTATCATAAAAAGGACTTAGAAGCGATTTTCATACTAAAGGCTTGTTTTTTCATAAATTTGTTAATAGTTTTGAAAAAAAAAGAAACTTTACCCTTACAAAATATGGTATAATTTATAAAATTACAAATATTCTAAATGTTTCAAGGGGAGGCTCAAGTTATGCATGTACCATTAATAGTTACAGATTTCTTAGACCGAGCGGTCACTCTGTACGGGGATAAAGTTGCTGTTATCGATGATCACAAATCAATTACTTATCGAGAATTAAATGAGCGTGTAAATCAGCTATCCTATGGACTAGGCAGTCTTGGTGTACAAAAGGGCGATAAGGTTGCTTATCTTGCTCCAAACACGCTGGAAATGCTGGAAGGTTTTTATGGAGTCTTTCAGTTAGGAGCGGTGATGGTGCCGCTAAATATCCGCTTACAACCTCATGATTACACATTCATTTTAAATCATAGCGAAAGTAAGATTTTATTTGTTGACCAGGAGCTAGTACATTTAATTGAGCCGATCATCTCTGATTTAACATCTGTTGAAAAAATACTTGTTCATCATTGTACAAATGAGAATAAGGAGTTTACAGATTATGATGCTTGGCTGAGTCGATATTCAAAAACTGAATATCCTCGCGCGACAATTGATGAAGAAGATGTAGCCAGCTTGTTATATACAAGTGGTACAACTGGAAATCCTAAGGGCGTCATGCTAACTCACCGTAACAACTATTTACATGCATTAACGACAATGCATCATTTGCGGGTATCTGACCGAGACATATTACTGCATATTTTACCAATGTTTCACGTTAATGGCTGGGGCTCTCCTTTTTATTACACTGCAAATGGCGCAACGCAAGTCATGCTTCGTAAAGCATTACCTGAACTAGTTTTTGAAAAGATTCAGAAATATGGTGTCACTATTGCACATATGGCACCTACCGTATTGAATTCATTGCTAGAATATCATAAGCAGTTCCAACCTAAAATTGAAGAAAAGATGCGAGTAGTTATTGCTGGATCAGCACCACCTCCTGCTTTCGTAGGGCGAGTTGAAGAAGATTTAGGTTGGGAGTTTATTCAAGTGTACGGGATGACGGAAATATCACCATTAGTAACTACATCGCAAATTCGTTCCGAGTATTTAGATTTACCTAAAGAAGATCAGTATCGCTTAAAAGCAAAAGCTGGTTATGCGATGATCGGCTGTAAGGTAAAAGTAATCAACGATGATGGAGAAGAAGTTGCCAAAAACGGTAAAGAAATTGGGGAAATCGTCACTCGTTCAAATGGAGTCATGAAAGGCTACTGGAAGAACGATGAAGCGACAATGGATACAATACGTAACGGCTGGCTTCATACTGGTGATATGGCAACTGTTGATGAACGCGGTTACATCGACATCGTTGACCGCAAAAAGGATGTTATTATTAGCGGCGGCGAGAATATTTCTTCAATAGAAGTTGAAGGTGTGTTATATGAACACCCAGCAATATTAGAAGCAGCAGTTGTTTCAATTCCTCATGAAAAATGGGGAGAGGTACCACACGCTGTTATCGTTGTTAGAGAAGGGCATCTAGTTAGTGGAGACGAAATAATTGCATTTTGCCGCGAAAAGCTAGCACACTTCAAAGCGCCGAAATCTGTTTCCTTTACAGAAGAATTACCTAAGACAGCATCAGGTAAAATTCAAAAAGTCCATATTCGGAAAGAATTTTGGAAAACTGACCGCTTAGTAAACTAATATAAGCTAAGGATGACCTAAATTGGCCATCCTTTTTGATGCCTTCTTTTTAATGCCTCTTTTGGTGCCTGGCACCCTTCGTGGACATTTTTGGTTTTGTCCACCCCAGTAGCACATAAATTGGGAATAAGGTAATTACCAATTAAAGAGAAAATCTGCTACTATAATAATAGTTGTAAATCTTTTCAAGCTAAGGAGAAATCGGATGAGTAAATTATTAGAATTGGATCAGGTTAGTGGTGGCTACCATAAAGGCAAACCAGTTTTGCATGATATATCCTTTTCCGTCAATAAAGGTGAGATTGTTGGTTTAATTGGATTAAATGGCGCAGGTAAAAGTACAACGATTAAACATATTTTAGGTTTAATGGAGGCGCAGGCGGGTGAAATTCGGATTAATGGCAAAAGATTTCTAGAAGAGCCGAATGAGTATCGGCGATCGTATTCATACATACCAGAGACACCAATATTATATGAGGATCTGACGCTACAGGAACACTTACATGTGACAGCGATGGCTTACGGCTTAACTGAATTAGAGTTAAAGGAGAGAAGTGCCTCACTTTTAAAAGAGTTTCGCATGGAAAAGATGCTGAATTGGTTTCCTGGACATTTCTCAAAGGGAATGCGTCAAAAAGTAATGATTATGTGTGCCTTTTTACTATATCCGCCGCTTTATATTGTTGATGAGCCATTTATTGGTTTAGACCCTATTGCGATTAAATCGCTCTTAAATCATTTTGTGGCAATGAAGGAAAGTGGCGCCGGAATTTTAATGTCTACCCATATTCTATCTACTGCAGAAAGATATTGTGATCGCTTTATTATGCTCCATCACGGAAAAATCATTGTAGAAGGAACTTTAGAGGAGCTCAGGGTGAAAACGAATATGCCTAACGCTGCTTTAGATGACATTTACATTGAGATAACGAAGGAAGATTAAATATGAATAGTATTCAAAAATTATGGAGTAAACGAGCGAAAGAATACTGGAATATGGCAATTCGCTACTTACGTCTCATTGGTAACAGTGGCTTTTTGTTTGCCATTTATATTGCAATTATTGTTGGAAGTTATTATTATAGTGAATTATTAAAGTGGCTCCCTGACTGGTTTCCAGCAACAATCTTCTTAGCGGTTATAACAGCTCTCCTGTTAACGAAAAGCCCACTTAGGACGTTTATAAAAGAAGGAGATCTCGTTTTTTTGTCACCTGTAGAAGGAAGACTAGCATCTTATTTTCGCAGCTCTTTCTATTACTCATTTATCATTCAAAGCTTTGTACTTGTATTAGTCATAGTATTGTTAACACCTTTGTACCGCCATTTTATCGCAGATGATGCGATGGCACTTTTGTTTGTCATCATTGTCTTGTTTGTGAGTAAAGCTTGGAACCTTTTAGCCCAATGGGAAGAAGGTAGACTTCTATTTACAGGTTGGCGTATTACTCATAAGCTGGGAAGGTTTGTAATTAATGCAACGTTAACCTATTTCCTATTTGCAGGGGCAAGCATTTATTTTCTACTAGCTATTTTTGCAATCAAAGTGTTGTTATTGTTCTTCTACTATCAACATTTAAAGAAACAGCATAGCTTAAAGTGGGAATATTTGATTGAATTAGAGGAACGAATGGTCATGTCATTTTATCGGATTGCCAATATGTTTACAGACGTACCGAAATTAAGTACGAAAGTAAAACGACGTAATCCTTGGAGTGCAATTCCAAATATGCTTGCTTTTAAACAAGAATCAACTTTTAACTATTTATATTTAAAATCGTTTATTCGCGCAAATGATTACTTTGGAATATATGTACGTTTACTAATCATCGGTATTGTCCTAGTTTTTTATGTCCAATTTGATTATGGAAAGCTGTTTATTTCAATCCTCCTCCTCTATATGTCAGCACTGCAGCTTTCAACACTGTGGAATCATCATCAGCTAAAAATAATGACTGACTTGTATCCAATTGAGGATAAAGTAAGAGAACGATCGTTTCGGACTGTTGTTTTTTCTTTGCTTGTCGTAAAAACGGTCGTCTTTACTAGCGCAACAATTGTGGCAACTATGCATTTTATCGAACCTTTACTAGTTTTTGGTATAGGGATTATCGGTAGTTACGTATACTCCTATATCTTATTGCTTAAAAAGAAGGAATGATGAACGCTTTGGAACAGGAAGGGATCGACTATGACAGAACTGTATGATGAAAAAGCAAGAATAGAACTACAGCGTTGGCAACGGAAGGTCTGTAAAGATGGATTTTTTGCGAAGAAGTATGCTAAAAAATTACAAATAAAAATTAATGAACGGATTCCTGAAAAAGTACACGAGCTCTTTACGACTAGCATTAAAAATATGATCAATGCGACATTAGTAGGTTCGGAATATACAACGACAACCATCCCGTTAGAGGAGGTAACTCTTTTCGAGCGTGAAGTTAGATTACAGGAAAAAATAAAGTTCTATAAGAAAACCGCCGCCATCGAGGGAGCCGGTACAGGAGCTGGGGGAATACTCCTTGGAATGGTTGATTTTCCATTACTTTTGTCGATTAAAATGAAATTTCTATTCGAAGCAGCTAGTTTGTATGGCTTTGATGTAAAAGATTATCGTGAAAGACTTTATATTCTCTATCTTTTCCAGCTTGCATTCTCTAGTGATGTTAAAAAGAAGGAAGTTTTTGCGAAACTAAAGAACTGGGAAGATGTAAAAGCGCAGTTACCAGAGAAGGATGTCTATCTCGAAGAAATTGATTGGAAAGCGTTCCAGTTAGAATATCGCGACCATATAGATTTATTGAAGTTGCTCCAGCTAATTCCTGGTTTCGGGGCAATTGTAGGAGCTGTTGCCAATTATCACTTTCTCGAAGTACTCGGTGAAACAGCAAAAAATGGCTATCGGATGAGGCTGTTAATGTAATTTTAATGTGGTTGCATATGGAAAAAATATCAGAGAGCTGTTTAAAGAGGTACTTTCTCTAAACAGCTCTTTTCAGTATTATTTTTCGTTTGAATAGTACAATGCTAGTTCACCTAATAATCTTGCTGAGATTAGTAGCGATTTTTCATCGATATCAAATTTAGGATGATGATGCGGGTAGGCTTTTTCCCAGGCAGGATTTTTCGCTCCAGTAAAAAAGAATGCGCCTTTAACATTTTGGAGATAGTAGGAAAAGTCTTCGCCACCCATTTGTGGAACCATATCCTCTACTTCAATGACACCAGGGGTTTCTTTTGCTAATCTCGCCACTTGAACAGCTTCATCATGATGGTTTACTAGTGCTGGGTAACCTCTTTGATAATCAACAGTACCAGTAACATCTCCAGATAAACAAACTCCTTCTACAACTCTTTTAATTTCTCTTTCAAGCAATGTTTGAACTTTCTCATTAAAAGACCTGGCTGTTCCGATAATCTTTACACTATCAGCGATGACATTAAATGCATTTTTTGCTTCAAACGATCCGACTGAGATTACTGCAGCGTCCATTGGGCTCACACGACGACTAACAATTTGTTGAAGAGCTAATACTGTTTGCGCACCAATGACAATAGAGTCCTTCGTTTCATGAGGTTTTGCCCCATGACCACCTTGGCCTTGGATCGTGATTTCAAAGCGATCAGCAGCAGCCATAATTGGTCCAGTTTTATATTGAATTTTCCCAAGAGGTTCTGTTGCCCAGAGGTGGGTCCCGAATATATAGTCGACACCCTCTAAACAACGATCCTCTATCATTGCAATAGCGCCACCTGGAGCTAGTTCTTCGGCATGCTGATGAATGAATACAATCGTACCTGATAGTTCATCTTTTAGTGAATTCAGCGCTTTTGCCAAACCTATTAAACTGGCAGTATGCCCATCATGTCCACAAGCATGCATGACGCCAGGTACCTTCGAACGGTAGGAAACATCCTTTTCATCTTGAATTGGTAAGGCATCAAAATCAGCTCTTAATGCTACTGTTTTGCCAGGTTTTTTCCCTTTAAGAAGGGCGACAACACCACGACCACCAACATTTTCACGAACTTCATGTCCTAGTTGTCGATGGTAATTAGCAATCAGTTTTGGTGTTTCTACCTCATGAAACGATAATTCAGGATTTTCATGAAGATGGCGCCGAAGCGAAACCATTTCCTCGTAATTTTCATCGATAGCTGCAAATAGTTTTTCTTTCATAAACTTACCTCCGTTTTTTAAAGCCCCAGGTGAAACCTATTTTTTGGTATTAACAAAATGTCGCTGGATTTCCTTGAACTAGCCTCTAAAATTCGATAGAGTTTTACAGCGAAGAGAAAGGGAAGACAGCGACTATTAACTGAGCTATTAATTTAAAAATTAAAAGGGATATATTGCGCTAAATAACCTGAAAGTCTTGCAAACAAACCAGTATATAACATAATACCTAGGACAATCATTATTGTACCACTGACTTTTTGGATCATCGGAATGAATTTATTTATTTTTCTAATCTTGTTTAAAGATCTTGAATAAACTAAGGCAACAATTAGAAAAGGGATGCCCATTCCAATCGAATAAATAAACAATAGAAACATTCCAGCGACCATTGTTTCTTGTGCAGCTAACGCTAGAATCGAACCTAATACTAAACCAATGCAAGGTGACCAACCAGCCGCAAATACTAGCCCAAACAATACAGAGCCGAAAAAGCTAGTTGTTTTTTTCGGTTTTGTTTGTAACCGTTTTTCACTCATAAGCATTTTAATCGAAAATAAACCTAACATTTGTAATCCTAGTACGACAATAATAATGCCACCAATTTTTTCAAGAAGTTCACGATTTTTCATGAAGATTTGACCTAAAAACGTGCTTGAAGCACCTAAAAGCAAGAAAATAATTGTAAACCCTAAAATAAAGCCAATACTTCTTGTAAAAATAATTTTCTTATCTACATTTAGCTGGTTATTAGAAATTTGTGTTCCTGTTAATTGCGCTAAATATGCTGGTACTAACGGAAAAACACAAGGCGATAAGAACGAAATAATTCCTGCAAAAAATGCAATCCAAATTGATATAAACGTGAATTCTGTAATGTACAAAGTAAACACCTCTTAAATTGTTATTGGTCTTGAGTATTGTGATAGGTATGTTCCTCTATTCTATCTTATCATGGACAATTGTTAACAAACTGAAAACAATTTTGTAACTTTATGATATCTCTCTTCGTATGGAAAAGAAAGTCGTATACATTCATTACTTGTCGATTTTACGTTAAAATAGTTTTAAATTACAGGTTAGATGATAAAGACTTCTAGAAATATCTTAAAAATTCTAAACTGGTAGTGTCGGCAATACGTTAATAAAGGGGGGGACGGTCATGATGCGAAAGAAAATTTTGATAGGTGCGCTATTGTTTTTTATTATGCTACTGTTAAGTTTCTCTATTTATATAAGTATTATTATCGCAGGAAACTATGCAATTGATAATAGAAAGCTTGTCATGGATGCAACGACAACTTTAGTTGATCAAGATGGAGAAGTTATTACTAAATTATTCGTAGAAAACCGCGAGATTGTTGAAATTACCGCTGTTCCCCTTCATGTCCAAAATGCGTTCATAGCAATGGAGGATGCCAGATTTTATGATCATCGAGGGATTGACTTTCGAGCAATTGGAAGGGCACTCTATCGAGATGTTGTTGCTCGTGGAAAAGTTGAAGGTGGGAGCACGATTACCCAACAGTTAGTGAAAAACACCTTTTTAACCAATGAGAAATCATGGCTAAGAAAAACAAAAGAAGTGTTAATATCGATAAATTTAGAGCGTAACTATAGTAAAGAAGAGATATTTGAAATGTACTTAAATCGGATCTACTTCGGTCATGGTGCATATGGAATTCAAGCCGCTTCAAAACTGTATTTCAATAAAGAAGTTAGTGAGCTGACGGTTGATGAAGGTGCACTTTTAGCAAGTTTACCGAAGGCACCAAATACGTATTCACCATTTAATAATCTAGAACTTAGCAAACAAAGACGAGACTTGACATTAAGTGTTATGGAACGAAGAGGCTATTTAACAGCAGATGAGGCTGTAAGGCTCCAAGGGAAAACGATTAAGGTAGACTTCAATAAAATAACTGAAAATCCTGCTTTTTTAACGTACATTGATATGGTTTTAGAAGAAGCTGAAGCTCTATATCAACTGTCAAATCATGAAATTTTAAAGGGCGGCTATATGATTGTAGTCCCAATGGATATAAAACTCCAGGAAAAATCGTATCAGTTATTTCAAAATCAAGAGTATTTCCCTGAAGGTGGACCTAGTCAAGACGTAGAAGGAGCTCTTATATTATTAGATAATCATTCAGGCGGGGCAGTTGTCGCTCAAGGCGGACGAAATTATGTTCGAAGAGGATTAAATCGTGTCCATATGAAAAGACAGCCTGGCTCAACCATCAAGCCTTTAGTTGTTTATAGCCCAGCGCTAGAAACTGGGATGTATCAGCCTTATAGCTTGCTTAAAGATGAGTTAGTCGATTACGAAGGATATCAACCACGAAATTATAACAATCTTTATGAGGGTCAGGTGACGATGTATGATGCTATTAAAGATTCCTCTAATGCGGCAGCAGTTTGGCTCTTAAATGAGCTCACTGTTACTAAAGGAAAAAGTTACTTAGAACAGCTTAATATCCCTATTGAAGAAGAGGGGCTTGCGCTTGCTTTAGGAGGGATGTCAGAAGGGTTATCGCCACTTCAACTTGCCAAGGCATATCGTCCTTTTGCTAAAGGGGGAGCAATGGTTGAACCTTATTTTATCAAAGAAATATATGACCGTAACGGCAATAAGATTGCTGAAAGAACAATTATAGAACAGCAAATACTAACTCCACAAACAGCTTGGTATATGACAAGAATGCTCGAAGCAGTTGTTAACGATGGGACAGGAAAGCATGGCGATGTTGAGGTTGCGTTAGCAGGGAAAACTGGAACAACTTCATACACTGAAATTTCTGGGGCGACAAGGGATGCTTGGTTTGTTGGCTATACACCTAACTTGGTAGGTGCTTTATGGATCGGCTTCGACCGGACTGATCCAGATCATTATTTAACTGTTGGAAGTTCGGTTCCGACAAGAATATTTAAGGAAATCGTAAACGTAGAGGCAAGCACGGTCTCCTTTGTAAAGCCGGACGATGTTAACGAGTTAGAACCACCAATACGCTTTGTTGACATTAATGACTTACAAGCAGACCTTACCTTTAAAGGCTTTGGTTTAAATGTTAGGTTAAATTGGACCCCTGCAACTGACGAACGACTACATTACCATATTTACGAAGTTAGCAGCACTGGAACATTAACGAAGGTTGCTGATGTCGAAGGAGTGGGTGAATATATTGTACGTGGTGTTAATTTATTTTCCCTTAATGAGTATGTTGTGAAACCGTTTAATCCACAAACAAACCTTGAAGGTAGTCCTTCAAATCAAGCAAAAGTGAACTTTTTATTGTCAATAGACTAGAGGCTGGGACATAACAATCAGACACCGCCAGGAACCAATATAGACATTTGATTAAATCTGTCTATAATTAGTAGGTTCCGCGTGGTGTCTGATACTTTTGTCCCCGCCTCTTTGTTTTAGGGAATATTGATGCTTTCTCTTTTTGCTTTTTCACATAATGTTTCGAGTATTGGTTAAAAATACTATTACTATAAAAGTATGGGTAGGGGAATTTATGAATGATTTTATGGATAGAGTATTTGGGTTTATGCCGTATCGTGGCATTTTCTGGACAGCATTAGGTTTATGTATATTCATGACTGTCATTCAGCGTTTATTTGATTGGATTACAAATAAAATTATGTTTCCTTGGATGGAAGAGGAAAATCAGCAACAAAGGAAAACGCTTGAACAGGTCCAAGAAAAAGAGTAGGTGAAGGTTGTGAGTATAGGTAGCTACCAAATTTCAAAGCTAGAAATAGTAATATCGTTAATATCGATGATAGTTGGAGTTGGTGTTCTTACTTTACCTCGTGCTCTTGCAAACACTGTAGGAACTCCAGACGGCTGGATCTCTCTATTAATCGGAGCAGCAATTAATATGTTTTTAGTCTATTTAATTGTACGTTTACAGCGAAACTATCCAGGAATGTCGTTAATTAAATTCATTAGTAATAATGTTTTTGGGAAATATTTAAGTAAAGCACTTGCGCTTCTTTTTATCTTCTACTTTATATTCCTACTTGGTTATGAAGCACGGGTATTAACGATCATCATTCGCATATATCTCCTTGACCGTACGCCGTCAGAAGTAACGGCAGCGTTAATATTTTTAGCAACAACCTACGCTGTCACGAAAGGTATACAAGGGATTGTTCATCTAAATTTACTGTTTTTTCCAATAATTGTAGTTGTTTTAGTAGGGTTAGCGTCCTTTACTATTCCTCAGGCCGAATTTGATGTTTTGCTCCCAATTGCAGCTGATGGCATTAGACCAATTTTAATGGGTGTTACTGATACTCTCTTGGCTTTCTTAGGAATAGAAATTCTGTTTTTCTTTCTTCCATATGTAACGTCAAAAGATCTAAAGGCCAACTTTTTTAACATGAGTATTGCTTTTTTGACTTTTTTATATATGACCATAGTTGTTCTATGCTATGCAGTTCTTTCTTTTGAAGCAACGGCAATAAATGCATTTCCGCTAGTTGAATTAGCCAAGGAAGTTGAAATAATTGAAGGGTTAATTGAAAGAGTAGAGCCATTGTTGATTACAATTTGGATTATGTCAATCTTTAATACAATGGCTATGATACATTTTCTAGCAGCGAAAATCATCAAAGAAGAATTCTTTACGAAAACTCGTTTTTCAACTATTGCCATTTGGATCGTTTTTTTTGGAGTATTTGTCACTTTTGGTCCTAATTCAATTCAGGAGACTTTTACTTTTGGTGATTATACCGCTTATTTTGGTTTTTCTTTAACCATACTGAGCTTATTTTTTGGGTATATATTTGTTTGGCTGAAGAAGAAAAACAGTCAGCAAACGAAGAGTGAGGCGATATAAGCCAATGAGGAAAGTTATTTTAGCTGTATTCATATTAGTATTTCTGACATCTTGTTGGGATTTAGTTGAAATTGAACAATTAGGTTTTGTACTAGCAGTAGCATTGGATCCATTAAGTGAGGAGGAATTAGACCAGTATAAAAAACAGTTTCAAAAAGAAACAGGGGAAGCAATTGATCATCTGCATAAAACTACGTATCAAGTTGTTATCCCAAGTACGATCGTTGCAGAAGGGGGGGGACTTGAACCTGAACCGTTTTTTAACATTGCTACGATTGGAAGAACGAATTTTAAAATGAACCGCCATATTGCCTCTAGGCGTAGCCGAAAGCTAAATTACGAACATTTAAAGGTCATCATACTTAATGAAAATTTAGTGAAGTCAGGGGAAATTGGTAAGTTGATTGATTTTTATATTCGCGACCATGAGATGCGTCGTAACACGGTTATGTTAATTTCGAAAGGATGTGCTAGTGATGTGATCGCCAATAAACTACCTCTTGAGCTTATGCCTGCTATATCTATTGATATGATTCATGAGAATTACGGTGTTCATCCTGGTATGCCTTCCCCAAAACCTATCGGTGATTTAGTTACTAGTGTTCTCAATGAAAAAAGTTATATTGTTCCTCGTGTTACAGCTAAAAAAGGGAAGGATTTTGTAATAACTGGAGCTGGTGTTTTTTTAGGTAAAACAAATGAGTTAGTAGGATGGCTCGGTGAAATAGATATAATTGGCTATAATTTAATCCATTCTGAATCGCAAAATATGGTAATTGAAGTTAGTGTAGATGATCAGCTATTTAATTATGAAATAGATAATGAAGACGCTGTCATTACATACGAACGTAAAGACGGAAGGGACTATTTTCAATTAAACATTAAAACGGAAGGCTTCTTTGTTGAAAGCTGGTTGGAAAACGTTGAGCTTGGTAATGAACAAACAAACAAAATGTTATCAGAGGCAATAGCAAAACAAATTGAACGAGTAGCAACTGATGTAATTTTGAAGATGCAACGTGAATTTCATGCAGATATTTTTAACTTCCATAGCTATGTTAAGAGAAAAGAATACCAGTATTGGAAACAAATAAAAGATGAGTGGGATGGCGAGGGGGGATTTTTCTCAAAATCGATAATTGAGGTTGATGCCGAAATTAAGATTAGACATCATATGACACAAGAAGAGATGACGTAGGTGAACAAATGTTTAACAAACTTTTTTCAAAGTTAAATACAACGAAGATTCGATCAACTGATGAATACAAAATAGAGTTTAGTGGTGACATTGTTGAAATGGTTCAAACAATGAATAAAATTGTTGGTGAAAGTGATGATGTAATCCAACGAGATTTCCTTATCGGGAAAAAAATAAAGGCAACACTATTTTTTGTGGACGGTTTAAGTAACTCAGATAGCATTGAAGAAAGTATCATCCGTCCACTAATCTATTTTGTAGATAATACGCGGTATAACACAGAAGACTTTATCACTTATCTTGAAAATGAGGTAGTCACTTTATCAGATTTAAAAAAGGAGTCTTCTCTTGACAAAGCGATCTTGCCGTTTTTATCAGGAGAAACGATTTTAATTATTGACGGTATTAAAGAGCTACTTCTTTTTAAAACTGGTCAATATAAACAGCGTAATATCGCCGAACCAGAGAGTGAAATTGTTGTCCGTGGACCACGAGATGGTTTTGTAGAGTCATTAAATACAAATATTTCGCAAATTCGTAGAAGGATTAGAGACCCAAATTTAACCGTTCAATTAGGGTCGTTAGGGAGAAGGGCGAAGAGTGATTTTGCGCTTTTATTTATAAAAGGAGTTGCCAATGAAACTTATATTCAGGAAATGCGCTATCGAATTTCTTGTATTGATACTGATCAGATTATTGATACAGGAACACTAGAACAATACGTCGAAGACAATGCGCTATCCGTCTTCCCGCAAGCATTAAGAACGGAACGGGTTGATAAAACCGTTTCGGCGTTAATGAATGGTCAAGTCGTCGTTTTACATGATGGAAGTCCGTTTAGCTTAATGGCGCCAGTGACATTTCATATGTTATTTCGTTCTCCAGAAGACTATTACGATCGCTGGCAAATCACCTCGTTTATTCGTATATTACGTTATTTGGGTGCTTTCATTGCAACTTTTCTCCCAGCTATTTATGTTGCGATTGTTTCTTATCATCAAGGAATGATTCCGACAACACTTGCCCTTTCGATAGCTGGATCACGTGAAGGGGTCCCATTCCCGGCCTTTATCGAAGCTATTGCAATGGAAATAACAATTGAATTGTTAAGAGAAGCAGGGGTCCGTTTGCCACGAGCAGTTGGACAAACGATTGGGATTGTTGGTGGACTTGTTATAGGTGATGCTGCAGTTCGCGCTGGTATAGTGAGTCCAATTATGGTTATTGTAGTAGCTTTGACCGCGATAGCTTCCTTTGCAATACCCGCATATAACGTCAGTATTACGCTACGTTTGCTTCGCTTTATGATGATGTTGAGTGCAGCTGCTTTTGGGTTATATGGAATTGTTATTGTTTATATTTTTTTGAATATCCACTTAGTAGGCTTAAGAAGCTTGGGTACATACTATACGTCACCTTTTGCCCCTTATCGTTTTAATGAATGGAAAGATTTAATTATCCGGTTGCCGTTAAGTGTGTTGACTGAGCGATTTACCGAATTAAAACCAAAAGATAAAAAACGTCAAGGATGAAAAAATATATCAAATTTATGAACTTTTCTATTTCTGAGCAAAATTGTTAGGAAAATCACATTTAATAAAAAAAGCTAAAGGTAAAATGTAATTAACTTTTAAAAAAGATCAATTTTATGACAAGTTGTTCGAAAATCTATACACTTATTCCGAGAAAGGATATAGTTAATAAAGTGTATTAGAGAGATTAAAATAAATAAATGTTTACTAAGTGAGTGAATTTCATAATTACCTTAATCGAGCTATATCAAAATAAAAGTGGTTGCGAATGGTTTCTTCGCAACTACATTTAGAAATTAGTTGCGAAAATAGCGAATTATGAAATTCATTAAAGTACTAACTAATAGAAAGTACAAAGTATGAAGGGTGAGGGTACAATGACTACAAATCAATTTAATGACAACTTTTTAAAAGCTACTAGAGGAGAAAAGGTTTCTCATGTTCCAGTTTGGTATATGAGACAGGCAGGGAGATCACAACCTGAGTATCGAGCGATAAAAGAAAAATATTCACTTTTTGAAATTACACATCAACCGGAGCTTTGTGCTTATGTAACGAAGCTACCAGTAGATCAATACAACAATGATGCAGCGATACTTTACAAAGATATTATGACACCGCTTCCTGCAATCGGTGTAGATGTTGAAATTAAAGCTGGAATTGGACCAGTTATTGCAAATCCAGTAAGGACGTTTCAAGATGTTGAAAGATTAGGTACAATTAATCCAGAAGCGGATGTTCCTTATGTTTTAGATACAATTAAGCTGTTAAGAGAGCAATTGACTGTACCATTAATTTCCTTTGGTGGTGCACCGTTTACACTTGCGAGCTATATGATTGAAGGCGGGCCTTCAAAAAACTATAATAATACAAAGGCGTTTATGTATTCACAGCCTGAAAGCTGGTTCCTACTTATGGACAAACTAGCAGACATGACGATTACGTACTGTAAATCGCAAATTAACGCAGGTTCACAAGCGATTCAAATATTTGATTCTTGGGTTGGTGCATTAAACGTACAAGATTATCGCACGTTTATTAAACCTGTCATGCATAAGATCTTTACAGCTCTTAAGGAAGAAAACGTGCCTCTAATTATGTTTGGTGTTGGCGCTAGTCACTTAGCAAATGAGTGGCATGATCTTCCGTTAGATGTAGTTGGTCTAGACTGGAGATTATCAATCAACGAAGCAAGTGAGCGTGGCATTAAAAAAGCTGTACAAGGAAATTTAGATCCAGCTCTTTTACTTGCTACTTGGGATGTAATTGAGACTAAAACGAAAGAAATCTTGGATCAAGGATTGGCTCACCAAGGTGGGTTTGTGTTTAACTTAGGACATGGTGTCTTCCCTCAAGTTAACCCTGATACATTACGTAGATTAACTGCTTTTGTTCATGAGTATACAGCGAATAAATTATCATAATATAAGGTGTCAAATGTAGTGAATGAGTCTAGAGTTGTAGAAAGCTTAAACATAATAAGCTCTTTACAGCCCTAGGCTTTACATGCTATACGCGAGACTAGAGAAGAAAGGTGTAATGAAAATGTCTAAAAAAACAATTGGGTTACTTGTTATGGCTTATGGTACACCTCGCAGTATTGAGGAAATTGAACCGTATTACACTCATATTAGACGTGGCAGAAAGCCTTCAGAGGAAATGCTTCTAGAATTAACAGAGCGTTACGAAGCAATTGGTGGTATTTCGCCATTAGCAAAAATTACCGAAGCGCAAGGTCAAGGTTTAGAGAAAAGGCTGAATGAATTGAATGAGGATGTAAAATTCAAACTTTATTTAGGATTAAAGCATATTGACCCATTTATCGAGGATGCTGTTGACCAAATGAAGGCAGATGGTATTGAGGAAGCAGTAAGTATTGTTTTAGCTCCTCACTACTCAACGTTTAGTGTAAAGTCTTACAATGGTCGTGCTAACGAACATTCCGAAAAAATTAATGGACCTAAAATACATAGTATTGATAGCTGGTATGATCATCCGAAATTTATACAATATTGGACTGATGAAATTACCAAAACAATGTCTACCATGTCTCAAGACGAGGTTGAGAAGGCCGTCGTTATTTTCTCAGCTCACAGCTTACCAGAGAAAATATTGCAATACGGTGACCCTTATCCAGACCAATTAAAGGAAACTGCTGACCTAATTGCAAAAGAAGCAGGTATTAAAAATTATACGATTGGCTGGCAAAGTGAGGGGAACACACCTGATCCATGGATTGGTCCGGATGTTCAAGATTTAACTAGAACTCTTTACAACGAGCACGGCTATACAGCCTATGTATACTGTCCAGTGGGGTTTGTAGCTGACCATCTAGAGGTACTTTATGATAATGACATTGAATGTAAAATTGTCACAGACGAACTTGGTGTAGCATATTACCGTCCAGAAATGCCAAATGCGAAGCCACAATTTATTGATTGCTTAACAGATGTCGTTATGCAGAAATTAAATGAGAAAGAAAGTGGAGACTAATGAGTAAAAAGAGAGTAGCAATTATTGGTGGAGGAATAACTGGGTTAACGGTTGCTTACTACTTACAAAAAGAAATCTTAGCGAATAACTTACAATGTGAGTATCGGCTTATTGAAAAGTCAACAAAACTAGGTGGGAAAATTTCAACAGATTATCGCAATGGCTTTGTGATTGAGTTGGGACCTGACTCCTTTTTAGGTAGGAAACAAAGTGCGTCACGCTTAGCTAAAGAAGTTGGTCTGGAAACTGATTTGGTTCATAACGGCGGTGGCGGTGCTTTTATTCTAAATAATGAAAAGCTTTATCCGATACCAGGTGGAGCAATTATGGGAATCCCAACGCAAATGGCTCCGTTTGCGACAACGAGACTTTTTTCACCACTAGGGAAACTGAGAGCAGCTGGCGATTTAATTTTACCGAGGGCTAGTGACCCTGACGTTGATATGTCTTTAGGAAGTTTCTTCCGTAAACGTCTAGGTAATGAGGTTGTTGATAACTTAATTGAGCCATTACTGTCTGGAATTTATGCTGGAGATATTGACAAATTAAGTTTAATGGCAACATTCCCTCAGTTTCATCAAGTAGAACAAAAGCATCGTAGTCTTATCTTGGGTATGAAAAAAGCTACACCGGCAAAACCGAAAGCTGCACCGAAGTCAAAGCCAAAAGGAATGTTTCTCTCTTTTAAAAGAGGCTTACAGTCATTAGTAGATGGCGTTGAGAAATATTTAGATGAAGAGGCTATCATTAAAGGTGTTGGCCTAGACAGTCTAGTAAAAAAAGGTGATGCCTATGAACTTTCTTTTTCTAATGGGAAAACAGAAATTTTCGATTATGTAGTAATGGCAACTCCACATCATGTCACAGAAGAAGCGTTGCGAAGTTATTCTTTCGTCGAACCGCTTGCGGATATACCATCGACTTCAGTTGCTACAATTGCAATGGCCTTCCCACAAAGTGCCATTAAAAAAGATATTAATGGAACAGGGTTTGTTGTCTCAAAGAAAAATGATTACAATATTACAGCCTGTACGTGGACGCATAAAAAATGGCAACATTCGACTCCAGAAGGTTATGCTTTACTACGTTGTTATGTAGGCCGTGCTGGTAACGACGCAATTGTTGACTGGTCTGATGATGAAATTATTGATGCGGTTTTAACCGACTTAAATAAAACGATGCAAATAGATGCGAAGCCGGAGTTTTCGATCATTAAACGGTGGAAAAACTCAATGCCACAGTATGTTGTTGGACATAAGCAACGCATAGATGAGTTAAAAGAGCAGCTTCAAAAGCAACTACCAGGTGTTTACGCTATCGGGGGTTCGTTTGAAGGAATCGGACTTCCAGACTGTATTGACCAGGGCGAAGCTGTCGTTGAAAAATTAAAGAAGCAATTAGTGTAAAAAAAGAAGAGGGGAGCCGTGGCTCCCTTCTTCTTTTTAGTTTCCTGAAATAATTTTATCAAGCAACGAAGTATCAACAAAACCTTCTAAATTAGGTTCTTGATCAATAAAGTCTAGTTCATATGAAGCAGTAGCCCATGCTTGAAGTGCATCTGCATGTGTTTCAGTTGTCACAACCATACGCTTCCAAGCATTTTCTAACACTGACTCAGGAAGTCTTTGTTGTGATAAGTTGAATAGTAGATCATTAATTGTTGCCAATGTATCTTCTGTATTTTCATACGTGTAATCAACAGCGCGTTTGTGTGCTTTTAAAAATTGCTTAACAGTTTCTGGGTTATCCTTTAAGAACTGTGGAGTTGTCACGACAACAACACTAGCTAAAGTCTCTCCTAAATAAACTTCATTCCATTCAGTTATCACCTTTGCTCCGAACTCTTCAACTAAATAAGTTCCCCATGGTTCAGGTGCAGCAGCAGCATCGATTTCTCCTGATTCAAACATTATCATCATATTTGCAGGATTAACGCGAGGTTGGTGGTCAACGACTCCACCACGTCTTGTCGTTGTTAAGCCCATATCTTGTAGCATAATTTCTAGCTGCACATTATGGGTGCAACCATTACCAGGCGTGCAAAAAGATTTATTTGCAAAATCTTCTAATGTTTCAATTCCTGAACCTTCTCTTGCAACAATAAGTGTTGCACCGTTAGCGGCTGCTCCTAACACTACAATGTCACCACCAGCTAAAAAGTAGTTTATTGCAGGTCCAGGTCCAACATAACCAAGTTGAATGACATTATTATCTAAAGCCTCTATAAAGTCATTTCCATTTGGAAAAGAAGTATAGTCAACATTTATGTCTTTCATTTCTTCTTCAAAATAACCTTTCTCTTTTGCGATAATAGCGGCTGCGTGATCTAAATTGGGAAAAAAGCCAATTGAGACATCGTCAGATTTAGACGAACCGCAAGCAGTTAAAACTCCAATTAATAAAATAAATAATGTTCCTGTTAAAATTTTTTTCATCTGTCATTCCTCCATATATAAATAGTTTTTACAATACATCTTTTAACTTTTGTTATTAATATTAATTTACTTAGACAGCCCCCAACGAGTCATAACTCTTCTTTCGATAGGTGCAAAAATTAAATATTCGACAATCAAACCAATGATCGAAATAATAACCATAATTGCAATGACTAAATCCATATTAAACATGTCTCTCGCATCAAGCAGCGTTCTTCCTAAACCACCACGTCCTAACAATTCACCGGCCATTAAGGCGCGCCAACCAAATGCCCAAGCTAATCTTGCGCCAGTTAAAGCAGCCGGAATTGAGGCAGGGATCATGACTTTCCAAACGAGCTCGGAACCCTTATATCCCATCGTTAGAGCAGCTCTTATTAGAAGTGGCTGAACATTTTTGATCCCCATTCGCACATTCATTGTCATCGCCCAAGTTCCACCCAAGACAATAATAAAGATGATTGCTGTATTTCCTTGCCCGAAAAAGATAAGTGCGATTGGAAGCCAGACGATACTTGGAATTGATTGAAGCGCAATTACTAAAGATCCAAGTGTTTCATCAGCAAGTTTGGATTGACCTAATAAAATTCCTAATAATATCCCAATAATAAGAGCTAACGTAAAACCAAGACTAATTCTTTGTAAACTAGTAATTAGGGCCGTACTTAAAATACCAGTTTCAAAGAAACCTTTGTACAATTGTTCAATCGCTCCACTTGGTGATGGGAAAAATCTTGTTTTAAGAAAGCCGAATTCTACATTTAACCTATATATGCTCTCCCATATTGCGATTAGAGCCGTAAAGAAGGCTAGCCTTCTTAGTATTGTAGTCATCACCCATCTCCTCCTTCATCACTTTCTCGATCTCACCAGCTAATAAACTCATAATATCTTCTTCTAATTGAATAAACTCTGGTGAAGAAGGCTTGCGTGGTCTCGGAAGATTTACTTTAAATTCTTCAATAATTCTACCAGGTCTTGTTCCCATTAAGACAATTCGATCTGACAAAAGAACTGATTCACGAATATTGTGGGTAACAAAGATAATTGTTTTGCCGGTTTGTTCCCAAATAAACTGAACTTCTTTGTGGAGCATTGATCGTGTTTGTTCATCTAAAGCCCCAAAAGGTTCATCCATAAGTAATATTTCAGGATCCATTGCAAGAGCTCGAGCAATTGAAACGCGTTGCTTCATCCCTCCGGAAAGCTCATGTGGATAAGAACGAACGAACTTACTTAAATGAACTAACTTTAAATAGTCTAAAGCCTTCTTTTCAGCCTCGATTTTACTTATCTTTTGTTTTTTTAAACCAAACATAACATTCTCTAAAACTGTAAGCCATGGCATTAAAGCTGCTTCTTGGAAGACAACGCCACGATCTTGTCCTGGCCCATTTATTTCCTTTGTTCCAATTTGAACAACACCATTACTTGCTTTATCAAGTCCAGCGATAATATTTAATAAGGTTGACTTCCCACACCCTGAAGGACCAAGTAAGGATATGAATTCTCCCTTTTTAATTGTTAAGTTAATGTCATTAAAAACGGTAAATGAAGTTTTTTCATCTTTATTGGTAAACGTCTTTTCAACGTTTTTTATTGTAACGTGATCCACTAGCAAAACCTCCAAACTTCATTAAAAATATTAATCATATGTTTTTACTCGGAATTAAAGTACTCTTAGTATATGATGGATAATTCTAGCTGTCAACTGATAAAATACTCAAAAAACGCATTTTTTTTCAAGATTAGGAGAAAATGTTGGTAAAAATCGGGGAATAAGATTGTTTATAAAGATTTTTATGATAACATATAGTGTAGCGAAACAACTGAACTTGCATAGCATGCCTCGATGCATGTACAAGTCTTGGATGTTTTTGTACGTATTGCTTTGTTGACGGACAAGGCTTTTCTTGTTTACACCTATAATAAGGCAGTTTGATTAGTACCGATTGGCAAGCGACTCCCTCTATAAACTTTCTATTGGCCCAATCTTTTTATATAGGAATAAACAAGGCAAATTTTATTGGAAATAGGTGTTGATATGAAAGAGGAGTGGAACATCTTACAAGTACTTCGACATTCTCGCCACGATTGGTTGAATGTAATTCAGTTAATAAAAGGCAATCTTGCCTTGAAAAAGTACGAACGTGTAGATGAAATTATTCAAGAAGTTGTTAATCTTACACAACATGAGAGTAAGCTTTCAAACCTTAATATCCCCACTTTTGCAAGTGAAATTCTAGTGTTTAATTGGGGGAATGGCCATCATTTTCAACTTGAGTTTGAAGTGATTGGAGAGCCCCAAAATCTAAATATGTTTGAAGAGCATTTGTTGAAGTGGTTCGATCAGTTTTCGCGTGTCTTAAATGAGAGTTGTGAACAATATGGCGAAAATCATGTACTGTTAACGATAGAGTTACTAGAAGACGATCTTCCCCGTTTTACTTTTGATTTTAATGGGGTGTTAGTTCAAGACGAAGAAATAAAAAAAATTGTTGCTAACGAAAACAGTAGGAATGAACAGATGGTATTAGTGGAATCTTATATTAGTAAGGAAGAGTTTTACGTAACGTTTAAGCTACAAGCTTAAATGAACGACATTGAAGAATTTTTGAGGTGAAAAGATGTTTGTAGATAAGGTTACAGTTTATGTAAAGGGTGGCGACGGTGGTAACGGTATGGTTGCGTTTCGTCGCGAGAAATATATTCCTGATGGTGGTCCAGCTGGTGGAGATGGAGGAAATGGAGCTAACGTCGTTTTCGAAGTCGAGGAAGGCTTAAGAACATTAATGGATTTTCGTTATCAACGCCATTTTAAGGCGCAACGTGGAGAACATGGTCGTTCAAAAAGCCAACATGGAAAGAATGCCGGTGATTTTATTATAAAAGTCCCACCGGGAACAACAGTTATTGATGAAGATACGAAAACAACCATTGCTGATTTAGTTAAGCATGGGCAAAGAGCTGTGATTGCTAAAGGTGGTCGTGGTGGTCGTGGGAACTGTCGTTTTGCAACTCCTACCAACCCAGCACCAGAGATTGCTGAAAATGGTGAACCTGGCCAGGAACGCAATATAACACTAGAGCTTAAGCTTCTTGCAGATGTTGGACTTGTAGGTTTCCCAAGTGTAGGTAAATCAACTCTTTTATCAGTAGTTTCTTCTGCACGACCAAAAATTGCCGAATATCATTTTACTACGATCAAGCCTAACTTAGGTGTTGTTGAGGTAGAAGAAGGCCGAAGCTTCGTTATGGCTGATTTACCAGGTTTAATTGAAGGTGCGCATTTAGGAGTCGGTTTAGGCCACCAATTTTTGCGACATATCGAACGAACAAAAGTGATTGTTCATGTCATTGATATGTCAGGTTTAGAAGGAAGAGATCCTTACGAAGATTATGTGAAGATTAAACAAGAATTAAAAGAATATAATCTTCGTTTAACGGAGCGTCCAGAAATCATTGTCGCTAACAAGATGGACATGCCTGACTCAGAAGAAAACTTAGTTGAGTTTAAAGAGAAATTAGGATTGGATATTCCAATATTCCCAATCTCAGCGATTACTAAAAAAGGATTAAGAGAATTAATTCTTGCCATTGCCGATAAAGTAGACACAACATCCGAATTCCCACTTGGTGAAGAGGAAGAAGTAGAAAGTAGAATTGTCTATCGTCATGAAAAAGCAGAAGAGCCATTCAAAATTACCAGAGAAGATGATGGTGCATTTGTTCTTTCTGGTGATGCTCTTGAGAAGCTCTTTAAGATGACAGATTTCACAAGAGATGAATCTATAAAACGCTTTGCCCGTCAAATGCGAGGGCTAGGTGTTGACGCTGCACTCCGTGAGCGGGGAGCAAAAGATGGAGATCTTGTTAGGATCTTAAAATTTGAATTCGAGTTTATTGAGTAATTAAAAGAGCTGCCTTTCTAGGTAGCTTTTTATTTAGAACTGTTTATGCTTAGAAAATATCGTCGTGACTAACTTCAAATGTAAACTGCACTCTTATTAAAATTAATTATTGTTGTCAAAATAGTCTTACAAATTTATAATGTATTAATAGCAATTTTCAGGGGTGGTTTTGGTGTCCAAGAAAAATAGTGATGAATTTTATTTAGTCAAAGCTGATATTTTGTCAGAAGCTATGCAAAAAACGTTAGAAGCAAAGGCTTTGTTAGATAGTGGTAAAGCGAAAAAGATTAGCGAAGCAGTCCAAGCTGTTGATTTAAGTAGAAGTGCCTTCTATAAATACAAAGATAGTATTTTTCCATTTCATACTATGGTTAAGGAAAAAATTATCACCCTGTCTATTCATCTTGAGGATCGGTCAGGAACGTTGTCAAGATTGCTATCAGTTGTAGCTGAGGCTGGCTCAAATGTATTGACAATTAATCAAACAATACCACTGCAAGGGCGAGCAACAATCACTTTGTCAATTGAAACTGCCTCTATGAGTATTGAAATTGATAAATTAGTAAAGCAAATTCAACAACTAGATTTTGTTGTGAAAGTAGAGCTAATAGGTTCAGGAGCTTAATTTTCGAAAGGAGTACATGATGAATAAAATTGCTTATTTAGGCCCGAAAGGAACGTTTACTGAAGTGGCTGCAAAAGCCGTATTTCCTAATGATGAGCGAGTTCCATTTTCATCAATTCCTGATTGTATGGACGGAGTTTCTAATGGGAGTGTGGAGTTTGCTGTTGTTCCAATCGAAAATGCTATCGAGGGATCCGTTAATTTAACGATAGATTATTTAATTCATAATCAGAAACTTATGATTAATGGTGAAATTATTGTTCCAATTGAACAACATTTATTGATTCATAACAACCATTATCATAATTGGGCAAAAATTGAAAAGGTGTACTCTCATCCCCATGCGATCGCCCAATGTCATCAATTTCTCCGATCAATGCTCCCAAACGCTAAGTTTGAATATACAAACTCGACCGGAGCGGCAGCTGACTTTGTTGCGAGGCATGGTGATGAGCCGATTGCTGCTATTGGCAACCATTTAGCTGCAAAGCAATACAACTTACAAATAGCTCAAAGTAAAATCCATGACTATGAAAATAATCATACTCGTTTTGTTATTTTGAGAAATGAAAAAATCAATCTTTCAGAAACATCGTCACTTTATATTGGCGATAAGACGACATTAATGGTAACATTGCCTGCTGATTATCCTGGCGCGCTCCATCATGTCCTTTCTGCATTTGCTTGGCGGAAGTTAAATCTTTCAAAAATTGAATCAAGACCCATGAAAACAGGACTTGGTAATTACTTTTTTGTGATTGACGTAGCTATGAAGTTGGATGATGTTTTAATCCCAGGGGCAATTGCAGAATTAGAGGCGCTTAAATGCCAAGTAACGTCATTAGGTAGTTATCCTTGCTTTTCATTATTAAAAAAGGAATATGATATAAAAGTCGAAACATAAGCAAAGAGAAAGAGGCTGGGACAAATCAAAGTGTCAGACAACGCCAGGCACCGAATATAGACATTTATAAATTTGACTGTCTATATTTAGTAGGTCCCGCGTGGTGTCAGACACTTTTGTCCCAGCCTCTTTCTGTGTAATTTCTTCAGTGTTTCTTGAACAAGTCATCACTACCGGAACAAAGAGCAGTACTGTAATAGGAAGCGATTGACGTTTTCACCCCTGGTTAATTTTTGGAGGTTTTTTATTAATTATCTTCAGTACTTAATAGATAACCAGCTTCAGATAAAGCCTGACATATTTCCTCAAGAGTTTCTCTTTTTCTTGCTTCTATTGTATGAAGATGAACTCCGTCAGTAAGTTGTGATAATAGAGAAGCCTTTGTTGTTTTCATTTTTGAAATAAATAGCTGAACATCCCGACGATTTCTAATCATTAAGGAAGCAGTTAAATCTCCGTAAACAGGGTGTTCTACTGCTACATCTTTAACAATTCCTCCATAATCTACAATAATATTCAATTCGTGCTCTGTTTCTTCTGGAAGGTGTTGACAGGCAATCACTCTAGAATATAATTCGGTTTTAGATTGTTCCTTAAAGAAAACATATCCTTGTGCTGTAGCAAGTATTGGATAGTTTCTTGCTTTTAATATAGAAATGTCTTGTACAATTACTTGGCGACTAACATTTGTTCTTGATGCTAACAATGTTCCGGTAATTGGTTGTTCTTCCTCCATAAGCCAATGTAAAATTAAGTCTCTCCGCTCTTCACCTAACACCTTTTTCTTTTGTTGCTTCATATTGAGTCTCCTTACGTAAAGAAATTTTCAACAATGTTTTCAAGAGCAGTTGCAGTATCCTCGATATGAGCCTGAGTTGTTTGTTTTCCTAAAGAAATTCGAATTAACTCAGTAGCAGCATCCTTGGGAAAACCAAGTTCAATCATTGTTTTTGACGCGTTCTGTTCACCAACCTTACAAGCTGTTCCAGTTGAAATCGCAATATTTCTCTTGTTAAGCTCTAACATTACCCATTGACCTTCAATTCCGTGAAGTCTTAAAGATAGATGGTGATTGAGGCGTTCTTGATTATGACCAACAAGGCTGTACGAGATGTTTTTCTCAGATAGTCGTTGCAAAAGTAACTGACTTAATTCTTTTAAACGATCACTTTCTTGTGCCATTTCGTTACAAATAATCATTGCTGCTTCAGCAAAGCTTGCGATAGCAGGAACATTCACCGTTCCTGCACGAAATCCATTTTCATGTGATGTATTAGGAATAATCGGCTTCCAGTCTGTTTGCGGTGAAATATAGACTGCCCCAACTCCTTTTGGACCATATACTTTGTGGCTTGAAAGAGAGAGACTATCAACGTATCTCACATCTACTGGAATCTTCCCAAAAGACTGAACACAATCACTATGAAAGAGGATCTTTTTTTCTTTTAAAAAAGCCCCAATTCCCCTTAAATTTTGTATTGTTCCAATATCAGAATTTGCGTGCCCAATTGAGACGAGAATCGTATTTTCTTTAATCGCTTTTTCGAGTGTGGAAAGTGATACTTTTCCATCTTGATTTACCTCTAAAAATGTAACATCAAACCCTTCTTCTTCTAATTGTAAAAATGTGTTTACTACGGAAAAATGTTCAATGCTTGTTGTAATAATATGTCCTTTTTTTCCTTTTACTAAGGACTTAATTGCTAAATTATTTGAATCAGAGCCACCGCCAGTAAAAAAAATCCCCTTCGGATCAGCATTTATACAATTGGCAATTGCTTTGCGAGAATGTTCTAACAAATTTTTTGCTTTAGAGCCTTCATCGTGGAGGCTACTAGGGTTTCCGAAAAAACTAATGGCTGCTTTAGAAAACACATCCAATGCTTTTTCTGACATAGGGGTTGTCGCACAGTAGTCTAAATAAATCATTACAAAGCACCTCTTTCTATTAAAGTTGTTTGTGGAAATGGTCTTTACCAGAGACTTGTCAATAATTCGTGATTATATTTTAGTATCTCTTTACTGTAACCGCTTCATAAAGTTTAACTAACTTTAAGTATAAAAAAAGTCTTGTCACTAGTTTAAAAGTATGTAAATATAGGTGTCAAGACAGTTGTATGATTAGTGTAAGTTAATAGTAACATTTAAAAGCAATAAATAGTACTCGAAAAGTAGAAAGGCAGAGACGTTGGTGGCTAGCCAAGTGTATAGATAAACAGTCTAGTTCCCTGGAGAAGGAGGAAAAGTATGAAGATAAAAAAAGCGGAAGTGGTTATCATTGGCAGTGGGCTTGCTGGTTTAATGACTGCAGATTATCTTTGTGATGATAAAGATGTGATGCTTATCACAAAGTCGCAACTAAATCATAGTAATTCTTGGCTCGCGCAAGGTGGGATTGCTGCTGCGGTTACTAAAGAAGATCATTGGCATGATCATTATAATGATACAATCGTGGCTGGTGGCTTCCATAATCGTAAAGAGACGACAGAGCTCCTTGTGAAGCACGGAACTAGGCTAATAAAAAGACTTATTGATATTGGAGTAAGTTTCGATAAGGATGAAAACAATGAGCTCGCACTTGGGATGGAAGGTGCTCACGGAAAAAGAAGAATTCTTCATGCAGGTGGGGATGCCACTGGAAGAGTAATAGTTGAAGCAATTATGGCGAGAGTTATTCCAAAAATTACAATTTTCGAGAAAGAAATGGCCTATGATTTACTTATTGAAAATGGTGTTTGTCGGGGTGTTTACACAAAAGATGAGGATGGGAACATTTGGCTAATTGAAGCTGACCATGTAATCATCGCAACTGGAGGCATTGGTCAACTTTATTCAGCGACATCTAACTGTCATGAAGCCACTGGTGATGGAATTGTCATGGCATATCGAGCAGGAGCTGCAATTGTTGATATGGAGTTTATTCAGTTTCATCCGACACTTCTAATGAATGGGGACAGTAGTTGTGGTTTAATTTCAGAAGCGGTGCGTGGTGAAGGTGGAAGACTTGTAACCGAAGATGGTCAATTCCTTATGGAAGGCAAGCATCCAATGGAAGACTTGGCACCGCGAGATATTGTAGCACGAGAAATATTTAATGCAAAGTTAAAAAATAAAAAAGTATTTTTAAATATAAAAGATGTTGATCATTTTCCAAGCAGATTTCCATCTATTTATGAGATGTGTCTTAGAAACCCTGAGGTCTTGGAAAGTGGCATGTTACCAGTTGAACCTGGCGCTCATTTCATCATGGGTGGAATTAAGGTAGATGACTCGGGACGAACAACACTACGAAATTTATATGCAGTTGGCGAGTGTGCCTATACAGGAGTTCATGGCGCTAATCGGTTGGCTAGTAATTCTTTGTTAGAGGCGGTTGTTTTTGCAGAACGTTTATCAAATTCTATTTCGTCTGCTGAAGCCGTAAAGCAAAGTAATGAACAAAGCCCAATAGTTTTGAAACCATATAATAAACTATCACTTCCTACTAAACAAGAAATCCAAGCGGTAATGGACCGTTATGTAGGAATTATTAGAACTAAAGAAGGATTACAAAAAGCTGTTTCATGGTTTGAACAGTTTTTAACAATTATAAATGAACAGAACCATTTACAACTATCCGCTCAAGAAAAAATTATTTGTAACATGTTAACCATTGGATTATTAGTGGCAAAATCTAGTTTAATGAGGAGAGAAAGTCGTGGTGGGCATTATCGATCCGACTATCCTTCTACAAACGACGCCATGTGGCATGGTTACAGAAACGTTTTTTTTCGTGGCGAGTTAGTTCAAGAGCGTTTTTTTGAATTATCGGAAATGATTTGCTAAGAAAAATTTCCCTGAAGTTAAAAGGAGTTGTCCATTCATGAATAGATTAAAGTTAAGGGCCATGTTAGGAACATTTTTTGAGGAAGATTTAGGATTTGGTGATTTGACAAGTGAGTCAATTTTTACAGAAAAAGATTTCGGTTACGGAGTTTTTATCGCTAAAGATGATGGTGTTTTTTGTGGAGTAGAGGTCATTAAACAAGGGTTTTCACTGTTAAACGAGAGTGTATCAATTGACCTTCATCTTAAAGATGGTGATAACGTTAAAAAGGGCGAAAAAATTGCTACGATCGAAGGCCCTGTCATTCATTTATTAGCAGGGGAACGAGTGATCTTAAATTTAGTACAGAGAATGAGTGGGATTGCTACTCTTACGAAGCGAGCAGTGACGATGGCAAATAGTACTCATACAAAGATTTGTGATACGAGAAAAACAACTCCAGGCTTGAGGTTGCTAGAAAAATATGCGGTTACTTGTGGCGGAGGCTACAATCATCGTTTCGGCTTATATGATGCAGTTATGATTAAGGATAATCATATTGCAGCTTCAGGCGGTATTGGTGAAGCAGTTCAAAAAGTTAGAGAAAAGTTAGGTCACACTGTAAAAATAGAAGTAGAGACAGAAACGATGGAAGATGTCATCGCAGCAGTGAAAGCAAAAGCCGACATTATTATGTTCGATAATCGTACCCCAGAAGAGATTATTCGTTTTAAAGAGTTAGTGCCAAAGGGCATTATTACTGAAGCTTCAGGTGGAATAACAATTGAAAATATCGCAAGCTATGCTCGTACCGAAGTAGATTATATTTCCTTAGGGTTACTTACACATTCAGTGAAAGCGTTAGATATAAGTTTTAATATTGAAGTTTAATATTCTATTTAGGAAATCTAGTAGTCGTGGCTAGCGAACCATAAAACATAAATAGGAGTTGATTATATGAGCATTTTAGAAATGATGAACAAGGAAACGGTTATCCCAGAACGTTATAAGACAATGTCAGTTGAGGAAATTGAAGCTCGAGTAAAAGAAATCAAAGAAAAATTTGGAACTCGTTTATATATTCCGGGTCATCATTATCAAAAGGATGAAGTTATTCAATTTGCAGATGACACAGGAGATTCTTTAAAATTGGCACAACTTTCAGCTAATAATAACTTGGCAGAATACATTGTTTTTTGTGGTGTTCATTTTATGGCTGAAACAGCTGATATATTAACGAATGAAAACCAAAAAGTATTGTTACCAGATATGAGAGCAGGCTGTTCAATGGCCGATATGGCGAATATTGAACAAACTGAAAAATCTTGGGTTAAGCTTCAAGAACTCTTTGGAGATACGATGCTACCACTTACGTATGTGAATAGTACTGCTGCAATCAAGGCGTTTTGTGGCAAACATGAAGGAGCTACAGTTACATCATCTAATGCTAAGAAAATGGTTAAATGGGCACTAACACAAAAAGAACGCATTTTCTTTTTACCTGATCAACATTTAGGAAGAAATACTGCCTTTGACCTAGGGATACCTTTAGAAGCTATGGCTGTCTGGGATCCAGATAAAGAACAATTAGAGTACGACGGAGCACTAAAAGATATTAAGGTAATTTTATGGAAAGGTCATTGCTCAGTTCATGAAAAATTTACTGTAGCAAACATTGAACAGATGAGAAATGACTATCCTGGCATTAATATTATTGTTCATCCTGAATGTAGTCATGAAGTGGTTCAATTAGCAGATTATGCTGGTTCAACAAATTACATTATTGATAAGCTCGAAGAAGCCGATCCAAACAGTATTTGGGCTGTTGGAACAGAAATGAACTTAGTGAAAAGACTTACCAAAGTTCATTCCGATAAGCAAGTACTATCGTTAAATCCTGATATGTGTCCATGTTTAACTATGAACCGCATTGATCTTCCACATTTACTATGGTCATTAGAGAGTATTGAAAGTGGGTCACCAATTAATCAGGTTACAGTAGAGAAAGAAATTGCTCATGATGCTGTTTTAGCAGTTAATCGAATGCTTGAAAGAGCGTAAAAAAATCATCTAACTTGAGGTTGTCCGATAAGTGACAGCTCGCCTTGTTTTGCACGATATATCTAGTATTGTTTTTAAATAAAACTAGACAGATCGTAACCTAAGGTGACTGTTACTTAGCTCATCGGACACCCTCAAGTTTTTTTTGACAGAAGACATCCTAAGGTTTCCCTCTCAACCAGTTCCAGTGTATACAAGTTGTGAAGGTAAGGTTTTATCATGGAAATCACAGAGTTTAGTTATATATCCTATTCTAACAGCATAAATTGTGCTGAAGGCCATTGTTGAACGGCGGCATGTAAGACAAAATATATGGTTTTGCTGAAGAATTAGCTTAGGGAGGGAAACATAACGTGAAAATTCATATTGTTCAGCAAGGGGACACATTGTGGAAGTTAGCCAAGAAGTACGATGTTGATTTTGAACAGCTCAAGGGAGTTAATAGCCATTTAAGTAATCCAGATTTAATAATGCCAGGGATGAAAATAAAAATTCCGACTGGCGGAGTTCCTGTAAAGAAACAGGCTGTAAAGAAAGAAGAGCCGATAAAGGCACCTGAAATGAAAGAATTACCAAAGATGAAAGAAGTTCCTGTGCCTAAGAAAGAGGTGGCTATTACACCACTAAAAGAAGAAGTAAAAATGCCACCACCACCGGCACCACCAGTGCAACCAATACAACAAATGACACAACAGCAATATCTTCACCATATGAATATGAATTTTAATGTGTATAAACCAACGCCGCAACAACCTGCACCAGTAGCGCCTATCCAAATGCCTGCGCCACCAAAATTACCGGAAATAAAGGAATTACCAAAAGTAGAGAAGCCAAAACCGAAACCAATGGTATCGCCATTACCAAAAACACCAGAAAAACCAATTGCCCAGCAGCCAGTTGCCAAACCAGCACCAATTGCCCAGCAGCCAGTTGCCAAACCAGCACCAATTGCCAAGCAACCAGCTGTTAAACCAGCACTAATGGCAGCACCGCAAATGCAACAATGCTATCCGGTAACTGGGGTTATGCCAGGTTGCGCACCAATGGCACCTCAAGCGTTTCCGCAATATCCAAGTATGGCTCCAACATATGGATATCAAACGCCAATGGCAGCACCAATGATGGGGTGCTCAACTCCTGCAATGGGAGCGCCAATGATGGGATATCCAACTGCGCCAATGCAAGGATTTGGTCCAATGGCACCACAAATGTCTGGCTTTCCTCAAGCACCACAGCAGATGCCGTTCTACCCACAAGCACAATTTGCGATGACACCACCACCTGAAGATACAGACTTTGATGATGATGTGCCGCCACCGACAGTCCCAAGTGGTATGATGCAAGTACCACCTATGCAAGTGCCTCAAGGGCAATTTTTTGGTGCCCCTAATGCACAAGGATTATATGGGGATATCACTATGCATCAACCAATGATGCAACAACCAATGATGCAACAACCGATGATGCAACAACCAATGATGCCACAATCTCAGCCTTGGGGTTACCAACAACAGCCTATGTATCAACAATTCAATCCATATCAAGGCCAGCAACAGTTCCGCCCTGAAGAAGAGGAAGATGATACTGAAGATTAAAATGAAAAAGCCAACCTGGATGGGTTGGCTTTTTTCAATTACAGGAAAGGAAAGTATTAGCATATGCTCTTCGTTTTAAATTAACTATTACGAAGAAACTTAGGTTTAGTGTTGATTTTAAAAGGTCATTTTTCGTTTTGATTAAACATATTTCCCCCTCACTTCCTAGATATAACAGATTAATTTGTTAGGAAGAATGACAAATTAATTGTGAAAGGAGGAGTAAAACCAATGAAAAAAATTGCGATTACGTTATCAGCAGCAACACTTTTATTAGGTGGTTTGGTTGGTTGTGGAGTTGATCAACAAGGTACTACAGGACAAGGTGGCGCAGGTCAACGTGGTTTTGGCTATCATACCACTGATCAACGTCAAGATACAGGAATTACAGGTCAACGTGCAGGTGAAGGTCCAATCACTGACATGTTTACAAGAGATGACCGTCGAGGAGCAAGGGGCATTGGGAGAGATGCACGTCAGCCGGCAACAGGTTTAGCTGGTGAGAGAGCTGGTATGCGAGGTGCAGGTCACGGAACGGGAATGTTCGGTGGCGGTGCTGGTGGAGCAACTGGTGCAGGTCACGGAACGGGAATGTTCGGTGGCGGTGCTGGTGGAGCAACTGGTGGAGGTCAAGGAACAGGAATGTTTGGTGGCGGCGCTGGTGGAGCAACTGGTGGCGGCGCTGGTGGAGCAACTGGTGGAGGTCAAGGAACAGGAATGTTTGGTCGCGGTACTGGCGCTGGTGCAGGTATGACAGGTCATGGTGCTGGCCGTACTACAGGTGGATTAGGTTCTGAAATTGGTAGAGGTGGCACAACTGGGCACGGTATTGCAGCTACTCCAGGATGGCAAGGTGAAACAGGCTATCATGGTGGAACACGTGGTATGGATACGGGCTTAGGAATCCATGGAAATGCAGGAATGAGAGGAACTGCCAGAGGACAAGGACAAGCTTTCGGTACTGGTGATCATCGTGGCGCAGGAATTGTTGGAAATCGCCCAGGTTATGTTGATGACCGTGGCATTTTAAGAGAGCGTACTGGTAGAACTGGTATGGCTGGATTAGGTCAAGGTGGACAACGTATGGGGCATGGACAAGGTAGAGGTCACATGGGTGGTTTAGGTTTTGGTAGCCGCGAAGGCGCTAATGGCCGTGCTGGTGATCGTGTAGTTCCTGGAACTGGCATGAGTGAATTTGCTTACCCAGACGGGCAAGATACAAACACTGGCCAAAGAGGGCAAGGAACAAATGTTGGACAAAGAAGGCAAGGAACAAATGCTGGACAAAGAGGCTATGATGCAGAAACGACAAAAAACTACACAACACGGTTAGCTGATCTTGAAAATGTAAGGGATTCTCGTGTAATTGTTCATGGCAATAGAGTATTAGTTGGGGTTGATGCTGATGGTCAAGATACTCAGCAAATCGAGCAAGATATCCGCCAAAGACTTAGAGGGATGACTGGCGATAGAGAAATTATTGTTGTATCTGAAAGAGATCAATACGATCAAATTCGTACAGCAGACGATCGACTTCGTGCAGGGGAACCATTCGAAGAAGTTGGCGCTACAATTAATGCTATGTTCCAAGATTTTGGAAGAGCTATTCAACGACCGTTTGAACGTACACGTTAATTAATAGTAACTAAATAAATAAAAGAGGCTAGATGGCTAGCCTCTTTTTGTTATATATGGATAAAAGTGTTTATGGTTGGCGATAATAATGATGGACATTTATAAAGGCTTTTTTTTGAGGGGAAATTTTCAATTCTGCGGCAGTTTTATTAAGGGTTGCAAGCGGAAAAGCATAAAATGAGTCAAAAAGATTAGAACTGATTTTGTCAATGGTGGTGATTATTGTGGTAGAAAAAGGCTGGTTCAGAAAGAATATAAAAGGAATAGTGTTTTTTGCACTTTTAATATTATTATGCAGTGTTAGTTTATTGTTAAATCAATCACAACAATCTAAGCAGTTAGCAACTGCTCAAGATTATCCTCTTATGAGGGAGAATATTTATAAAGGCAAAATCGAAGATACTAAACCGGTAATGGCCAATTATCAAGTAATGGATCCTAAGACCGTGAAAGTAATCTTAGCGAGAATTTATCTTGATGGAGAAGTTAGTGAGGAAATAGTTGAAGAAACAATAATATCAATGGAAGATTTTTGGGCAGAGTATGCTGAATGGGATTTAATTGACCAAGATGAGGCTCAAGTTGTATTTCAACAAAGGGTAGATGATATTTCTCCTTTATTAAAAATTAACGGGTATTTCGGGATATCAGAAGAAGGGACTTTAAATATCTATGAAGGAAAGCCTTCAGAAGATAAAGTTATTCAGTCCTTTTTTCAAATCAATATGAAAAAGCTGAAAAGTCATCAACAACGCGAGTTAGAAGATGGCATACCTGTGCAATCTAGAGACCGTTACGAAGAAGTACTTAAAATATTCAAAAAGTATGCCAAACATGAAATGTAAGGCAATTTCTTAAGCTGACCTATTGGTGTTTGATCACACCTATAAGTCAGCTTATTTTCTGTAAAAGAAATGTTTGGGCATTGACTAAATTTACGATTATAAATAGTTGATAATGACATTTTAAAACAACCTTTTCTTACTTGTCGCTGAATTTCCTTGAACGAGCCTGTAAAATTCATTAGAATTTTACAGCCAAGAGAAAGCGAATGTCCCAGCGAGATTCCCTTTAAGGTTGTTCCACATGACTTTTATGGTAAAATAAAAAATAGAAATAAACGTTCGGGTTTAAAGGATAGGAGAGGTATTCATTGATTGAGTTTGTAAAAGGAACTGTAAATTTTATAGATACACAATATATTGTAGTAGACGTAGGGGGAGTAGGGTATCAACTATTTTGTGCGAATCCCTTTATTTACAATGTAGACGAAGATAACGCAATCACTGTGTTTACATATCAGTATGTTAGAGAAGATGCAATAAAGCTTTTTGGCTTCCGCTCAAGAGATGAACGGGCGCTGTTTGAAAAGCTATTAAACGTATCAGGAATTGGTCCTAAAGGAGCCTTAGCTATTTTAGCTTCTGGACAGCCACAGCAAGTCGTCAATGCGATTGAAGAAGAAAATGAAGCGTTTTTAACAAAATTCCCAGGTGTCGGTAAGAAAACAGCTCGACAAATGATCTTAGATCTTAAAGGAAAGCTAGCTGATTTCATGCCGAGCTTAGTTGGCCCAGTTTATCAACTGAAAACCGAGCAAAAAGCTAGGTACCCTCAAGAATTAGAAGATGCAATGGAAGCGTTACAAGCTTTAGGCTATGTTGAAAGAGAAATTAAGAAGATTGCACCTAAGCTTGCCGAGGAAAATTTGCCTACAGATCAATATATTAAGAAAGCATTACAAATGCTTTTAAACATATAGAGAAATAGTTGCTCTTTCAGGAGGTTAAATGATGGAAGAAAGAATGGTTTCGGCTGAGGTACAACAAGAGGAAGAAACTCTCGAAAATCAACTACGGCCCCAATTCCTTACACAATATATTGGACAAGAAAAAGTAAAAAATAATTTAAAAGTATTTATTGAAGCCGCAAAATTAAGAAATGAATCGTTAGACCACGTCTTGCTATATGGTCCACCAGGATTAGGGAAGACAACACTGGCAACGATCATTGCCCATGAAATGAATGTTCAAATTAGGACTACATCAGGTCCGGCTATTGAAAGGCCCGGTGACTTAGCAGCGATCTTAACTGCCTTAGAGCCTGGCGATGTTTTGTTTATTGATGAGATCCATCGCTTAAACCGTGTTGTTGAAGAAGTACTTTATCCAGCTATGGAAGACTTTTGTTTAGATATTGTCATCGGGAAGGGCCCAACTGCACGCTCTGTCCGCTTAGATTTACCACCCTTTACACTTGTTGGAGCAACGACTAGGGCTGGACTGTTATCTTCACCTTTACGCGACCGTTTTGGGGTTTTATCTCGCTTAGACTATTATACAAATGATGAATTGAAGAAAATTGTAGTGAGAACTGCAGAAGTTTATCAAGTTGAAATTGAAGATCAAGCAAGTATCGAAATCGCACGGCGTTCAAGAGGTACCCCACGTATTGCAAACCGTTTATTAAGAAGGGTTCGCGATTTCGCTCAAGTTCAAGGTACGGGATTTATTAATTTAGAATTAGCGATCGATGCTTTAGAAAGACTACAAGTAGACCCTTTAGGTTTAGATCACATTGATCATAAGTTTTTAAAAGGCATTATCGAAAAATTTCGTGGTGGTCCAGTCGGTCTTGATACAATCGCAGCTACAATTGGAGAAGAATCACATACGATAGAAGATGTTTATGAACCTTACCTATTACAAATTGGATTTTTACAACGTACGCCTCGGGGGAGAATGGTAACTTATAAAGTATATGAACATTTCCAAATGGAGGTACCTAAATAATGGCAAACTTACCGAAATTACTTATAACAATTGGCGTTATCTTAATTGTTATAAGTATTTTATGGCAACTAGGAGGACGTTTTTTCCCAATTGGAAAATTACCTGGGGATATTTACGTTAAAAAAGGAAATACTGTCTTTTTCTTCCCTATTGTAACTTCAATTGTTTTAAGTATTGTCATCTCGTTAATCCTATATGTGGTAGGTCGCTTCAGGTAAATATTTACTTGTAAACACCTCAAGCATCGTGTATGTTTATATTTTGTTGTGCATTTGCTCTAAAAGGAGCTAAGGTATCGCTGTCTTATATAATAATCAATGAAAAAGGTGACACATTCAAATGGAAGTTAAAGATTTTGATTTTTATTTACCCGAGGAGCTCATTGCTCAAACCCCATTAAAAGATAGAACTGCTTCTAGACTAATGGTACTTGATAAGAATAATGGTGAGATAAATCATCGCACATTTTCAGATGTGATCGATTATTTAGATGAAGGGGATTGCCTTGTCTTAAATGATACCAAAGTGCTACCAGCAAGGCTTTATGGAATAAAAGAAGATACAGGTGCAAATATTGAATTTTTACTGCTGAAACAAATTGAAAACAACGAGTGGGAAACTCTTGTTAAGCCTGCTAAGCGAGTACGGAAAGGAACAGTTGTAACTTTTGGTGACGGCCGTTTAAAAGGGATTTGTAAAGAAGAGCTAGACCATGGTGGTCGAGTAATCGAATTTGAATTTCAAGGAATTTTTCATGAGATTTTGGAGTCTCTTGGTGAGATGCCATTACCACCTTATATAACCGAACAATTAGAAGATAAGGAACGGTACCAAACCGTCTTTGCTAAACATCGTGGCTCAGCTGCAGCACCTACTGCTGGACTTCATTTTTCAGAAGCCTTGTTAGAGGCAATTGCAGCCAAAGGAGTACATATCGTATATATTACCCTTCATGTAGGACTAGGGACGTTTCGGCCAGTTAGTGTAGAAGACATTGCAGAACATGAAATGCATGCTGAATTTTATCAGATGACTGCTGAAACCGCCGAGAGGTTAAATGATGTGAAGAAGTCAGGTAAAAAAATTGTGACAGTCGGAACGACATCAACAAGAACATTAGAGACAATTGCTCATGCTAATAATGGTCTGTTCAAAGAAAGCTCTGGGTGGACAAGTATCTTCATTTACCCTGGCTTTGAATTTAAAGCTATTAACGGCTTGATTACGAACTTTCATCTACCAAAGTCGACGTTAATTATGTTAGTAAGTGCTCTAGCAGGACGAGAGCACACATTGCATGCATACGAAGAAGCTGTAAAAGAAAGGTACCGCTTTTTTAGCTTTGGAGATGCAATGCTAATAAAGTAAATTTGTACTTTTAGGAATACGTATTTTTATTGAAGGGAGTAACAAATAGATGGTAGCCATTCGCTATGAACACATAAAAACATGTAAACAATCTGGCGCGCGTTTAGGAAGTGTACACACACCACATGGAACTTTTGAGACCCCCATTTTCATGCCAGTAGGAACATTAGCTACGGTAAAGACGATGAGCCCAGAGGAATTAAAGGAAATAGGCTCACAAATTATTTTAAGTAACACATATCATCTATGGTTGAGACCGGGTCATGATATTATTAAAGAAGCAGGTGGGCTTCATAAGTTTATGAATTGGGATAAGCCAATTTTAACCGACTCAGGAGGCTTCCAAGTTTTTAGTTTAAGTGCGTTAAGGAAAATTGAGGAAGAAGGGGTTCATTTCCGAAACCATTTAAGTGGCGAAAAACTATTTTTAAGTCCTGAAGGTGCAATGGAAATTCAAAATGCTTTAGGTTCTGATATTATGATGGCGTTTGACGAGTGTCCACCATACCCTGCTACTCATGAATATATGTTGAAATCCGTACAGAGAACTAGTCGTTGGGCAGAACGTTGTTTAGAAGGACATAAGCAACCAAATACCCAAGGATTATTTGGAATTGTCCAAGGTGGAGAATATGAAGATTTACGGAAAATGAGTGCTGAAGACTTAGTTTCTTTAGACTTTCCTGGCTACGCAGTTGGGGGATTATCAGTAGGTGAACCGAAAGATGTGATGAATCGGGTTCTAGAATTTACGACACCTCATCTTCCGACAAATAAACCAAGATATTTGATGGGTGTGGGATCGCCTGATGCTTTAATAGACGGGGCGATTAGGGGAATAGATATGTTTGATTGTGTACTGCCAACGAGAATTGGTCGAAATGGAACGTGTATGACTAGTACTGGTAGACTTGTTGTTAGAAATGCAAAATATGCTAGAGATTTTAGACCATTAGATGAAAATTGTGATTGCCATGTTTGCAAAAATTATACAAGAGCATATATTCGTCACCTTGTAAAATGTGACGAAACGTTCGGATTTAGATTAACCTCTTATCATAATCTCTATTTCTTGTTAAAATTAATGGAGCAAGTCCGAGACGCTATTCGCCAAGACCGCCTTTTAGATTTTCGTGAAGAGTTTTTTGAAATGTATGGTTTTAATAAACCTAATGCAAAAAACTTTTAAATTTGTGAAAAAAAAGCGATAATGGAAAGTAATACGTTTACTTGTTAGGAAACGAATTAATTTTTTCGGATTCGATACGAAGAAATTAAGTCCTAAGTATATTGAAACGAAGTGATCTGTTTAACTTGGATTCAACTTACGTTTCTAATTTTTAGAAAGGGGTGAAAAACAATGCCAGAATTTTTTACAGCGATTTTACCATTACTATTTATGTTCGCGATTTTTTACTTCTTGTTAATACGTCCGCAGCAAAAGCGTCAAAAGAAGATCCAACAAATGCATGCTGACTTAAAAAAGGGAGACAAAATCATTACAATTGGTGGCCTACATGGAACAATTGATGCAATCGATGATGAAAAAGTAATCCTTTTAGTAACAGATAACAAAAAACTAACGTTTGATCGCAATGCTGTACGTGAAGTAGTTAATCCTGACTAGTACATAGGCAAAATGAAAGGGACTTTCTTTTACGAAGTCCCTTTCGTTTTGCTTTTCTTATTAGACCATTCTAGAATTTCTCACAACGTTTACACCCATAATGCCACCAATGATTGCTGCTAGTAAAAAGCCACCGTGGAATAAATATTGTTCTAGTGTAAACGTTGAATTATAGCCCAAGTATTGGACTAAAAAAACGAGTAACGAATACAAAAGACCTGTTCCAGCACCTACCATCCATCCTTTTTGCTTTGATTTTCCTCCAGAAACAAAGCCACCAATTATTAAAGCCACGAAAGTTAAAATGATAATGACCCAATTAAAAGATGCCTCTGTTAAAGATGTAAATCTTAGAAGTAAAGAAATGATAAAACTTACTGAAAGAATGATCACTAGAATTGTAACAAGACCGTATAGCATAGAAGTTAAAATGCCTCTATTTTCCAAGCCTACCCTCCACCTTTCAAAAAATCCTGTATTTTCACCTACTAAAGCTTATTCACCCTTGTACTAAAATAGAATTATTTTTTTGAGATGTCAGTGGTAATAAAAGATTAGCAAGCTTCCACTACTACTACAGAACGGGCTAAACAAGAATTGAAATTCTAAATGAGACAAACCTTTCATACAATGTACCAATGGATTGACATGAAAGGGGATCGTAATGGAGTTAACCTTTGCTTTTATCATATTTCTCATAAGTTACGCACTTATCATTTCTGAAAAACTAAATAGAGCGCTAGTCGCTTGTTTGGGCGGAGTGTTAATGCTGTTTTTTGGTGTATTAGATTTAAACTCAGCCTTTATACATCATATAGATTGGCATACAATTACTTTGCTCCTTTCGATGATGATTTTAGTTTCAATTACAAGCCAGAGTGGTTTTTTTGAGTTTATTGCAATAACCGTTGCCAAGAAGGTAAAAGGAAGACCTATACCATTACTCATCGTTGTATCATTAATAACTGGGGTAGGATCTGCTTTTTTAAATAATGTAACAACAGTGCTATTAATCGTTCCAATTGTCTTAACCCTAACGAAGTTGTTGAATATTTCAGCGATCCCGTATTTACTTGTGACGATCTTAGCTTCTAATATTGGCGGAACAGCGACGTTAATCGGTGATCCACCTAATTTAATGATTGGGCAAGCTGTAGATCATTTGAATTTTAATGCCTTCTTAATTCATCTAGGACCAGTAGTTGTGATTATTTTTGCGGTTGTAATTGCTGGAATGTCATATTTCTATGGTAATAAACTTAAAGTAACAGAAGAAAATCGGTTAAAATTGATGGGAGTTACCGCTACTAATTATTTAAAAAACAAACCACTACTATTTAAATCTGTCACCGTTCTTGTCTTAACAACGGTTGGTTTTATTATTCAGCCTGTTTTAAGAGTAGAACTCACTAGTGTAGCAATGGCAGGAGCGTTATTACTGCTTCTCCTTACTCATGAGGAGCAACAGGTTGAAGAGGTATTTAAATCAGTAGAATGGGTTACATTATTTTTCTTTGTAGGTTTATTCATGCTTGTCGGAGGGTTGAAAGAGGTTGGAATTATAGATGAAATCGCAAAGTCGATTATTTTTTACACCGATGGCGACCTCCCAAAAACATCGATGCTAATTTTATGGGCATCAGGAATTTTATCTGGATTTGTCGACAATATTCCATTTGTTGCTGCAATGATACCGGTAATAATAGAGTTTCAAAATTACGGGATGACAAATTTAGACCCATTATGGTGGGCACTAGCTTTAGGTGCTTGTTTAGGTGGGAATGCCACATTAATTGGAGCTACCTCAAATGTAATCGTTGCTGGCTTAGCTGCGCGTGCCAATCAAGGGTTTAGCTATATCGAATTTTTAAAGGTAGGAGCTCCTGTTGCTTTTGTATCATTCGTTATATCGAGTTTTTATATCTATTTTAGATATTTAATTTATTTTCATTAACAAGCAAAAAAGTCAGCTATATTTTCCAATTATTAAACCAAATTTTTTATGCAAATATGGTCAAACTAGGATAAATAGGTTTGTTAAACGCATATGGAAGCTCGGATGTTAAATTAAGGAGGCGATCATTGCGTGGATTTTTCGACCATAATCTTAAGAACGGTACTGATTTATTTCATTATCCTAGTCGTTTTTCGTTTTATGGGCAAACGAGAAATTGGCCAATTATCTGTATTAGATTTTGTTGTTTCGATAATGATCGCAGAACTAGCTGTTATTTCGATTGAAAATATTAGGGTTCCGATGTTGAATACAATCATACCGATCATCATTTTGTGCAGTATTCAAATCACTTTGGCTTGGATATCATTGAAGAGCGAAAGGTTGCGGAAAATGATTGACGGAAAGCCCTCTGTCCTAATTAATAAAGGGAAAATAGACGAAGGTGAAATGCGAAAACAGAGGTATAACTTTGATGACTTAATGATCCAACTAAGGCAAAGTAATATTAGAAACGTGTCAGATGTAGAATTTGCGATTTTAGAACCGTCAGGAGAATTATCAGTCATAAAAAAAACAGAAAGAGAAAAGAATGATCCCAATTATGCAGAGAAAGTAAACTTACCATTACCTTTAGTTTTAGATGGTGTGGTTCAAACAGAACATCTCGAACGAATTGAAAAAACGCCCCTTTGGCTGCGACAAGAGCTTCGAAAGCTAGGATATAAAGAGATAAAAAAAATATCATACTGCTCCTTGAATGATAATCAAACTTTTTATGTCGATCTAAAAGATGAAAAATAAAAAAGCGGAAAAAGTTCGCAGTTTTTACTACGCGTAAACTTTTCCGTTTTTTTATGTTTAAGTATCACTTTAAAACAACTTTCGATTAGATTTTCGCTAGATTTCCTTGAACGAGCCTCTAAAATTCGTTAGAGTTTTACAACGAAGAGAAAGGGGATCCAGCGAATTTTCAATGAAGATAATTAATTTTCATTGAGGGTTGAGATCGGAAAATCAGAAATTATAGAACGTAGCTTAATTTTTGCTTATAATAAAATGAGCTAGTAAGTTCCCGACCATTGGAACACGACGCATCTCGTCTTTTTTTATTAAACCAAACAACATTAGTAATACTAAATATGAAAGAAAGACAATTGTTATAGACACTAACGTTTTTGATAAAAGGCTGTAAGTTAAAAAGGCACTGTTATAGAGATAGACTGCTAGCCAACCACTTAAAATGATACAAATACTTGCTTTTAAAAATTCACGCACATGTAATGTAAACGAAATTGTTTTTACTAATGTTGCAAAATGGAGTAGTGTTACAAGCATAAACCCGGCAACTATTGCCAAAGCCGCGCCCATAATTCCTAATTCGGGTCTAGAAGCTAACACAAATACGGCACTGATTTTTACAACCGCTCCTATTAAACTATTAACCATCGCAGCTTTTGCTAAGTTTAACGCTTGTAGTGCTGCTTGAAGTGGTCCTTGGAAATATAGAAAAATACTAAAAGGAGCCATTATTTTAATATAGGTAGAAACCGTTGGTGCATTGTACATAAGATCCATGATCGGCACTGCAAACACATAGAGGATCACACATGAAATACCTCCAGAGACTAAAGCTAAGCGCAAGGCTTGGGAGAGTCGATGATGGATTAATTTGTATTGTTTACCTGCGGCAGCTTCACTAATAGCAGGAACTAGCGAGACAGACAAAGAATATGTAATGAATGTTGGAAGAAACAATAATGGAATGGCAAAACCAGCTAACTCGCCATATTGTTTTGTCGCTATGACCGTAGTAACTCCTGCGATAGCTAAGCTCTGTGATACGACAATTGGTTCAAAGAAGTATGAAACAGAACCAATGAGCCGACTCCCTGTAGTTGGAAGAGCAACAGCCATTAAATCTTGGAAAGTTTTTTTACCTTCTTTTAAATTTCCAAAAAAGTTTTTTCTAACTTTAATTCTCTTTTTCGTTTTAAACATAAAAATCATATAGATTAAAGAAGCTAATTCACCGAAAACAACCGATATCATCGCTCCGGCTGCCGCATACTCAATGCCAAGGGGTAAAAAGGCACTTGTTAAGACGGCAACAAGAGTGATTCTAACGACTTGCTCGATTACCTGAGAGTAGGCTGATGGCTTCATATTTTGTCTACCTTGGAAATACCCACGGAGTACCGATGATAACGCAACAATCGGAACTATTGGCGATATTGCTACTAATGGATAAAAAGCTCTTGCATCTGTTAGAAAATACTTTGATATAATTGGAGCAAAGCCGATCATTCCGATCGTAAATATAATACTTAGTGTCCCTGTGGTGGCAAGGGAGACGACTAATATTTGTTTTATTTTTGAGCGGTTATTTACTGCTTCTGCTTCAGCAACTAGTTTCGAAATAGCTACAGGTAATCCGATTTGGGTAATTGTAATGACGAGAATTAATGTTGGTACAGCCATTGAATATAAACCAACACCTTCAGCACCCATGATCCTAGCTACGACAATTTTATTAACAAATCCTAAGATTTTAACGATAAATCCAGCAAGTATTAATATAAACGCTCCTTGGAGAAAGCTTTGTTTGCTCATTTACTACCCCTACTCTCTAAAAAATGATGGATATTTTCCGTATTTATTTATATGCTTAATAGGGGACAAAGCATGACAAGTTATTATTTAAAGTTATCGTTGTGAAGCTACAATTTATTTACATAGTCTCGATATTTTCCTAAACGTAACTCGTTAATTAACAACCAAATCTATTACACAAAAGGGGAGTTATTTCATTGAAAGAGAGTTTCCAAAATTTTTTAGTTGAGAATTTAAGTTTTTTACCACCTGAGTTAATTGTTGTGGTTATTTCTGCCATGCCAATCCTCGAATTAAGGGGAGGGCTTCCATTTGCTTTTTTAGCTGGATTATCCTATGGTGAAGCGTTATTTTATAGCCTCTTAGGAAATATCTTGCCGATCATCCCGATTTTAATTTTATTTAGACCATTAAGTACGTTCATGATGAGATTTCCACTTTATAAACGTTTTTTCGATTGGCTTTATAATCGAACAATGAATAAAAGTGAAAATGTTGAAAAATACGGCGCCCTAGGCTTAATCTTATTTACTGCAGTACCTCTCCCTACAACTGGTGCCTATAGTGCTTGCTTAGCGGCAATCCTTTTCTTTATCCCGTTTCGTAAAGCCTTTCTGGCGATTGTTACTGGCGTTTTAATCGCTGGTCTTGGGGTAAGTTTGTTTGTTTACTCAGTGTTTTAACTATTTCTTTGGAGAGGGGCTTGTCCCTTCGAAGATTTTTATGATCATAATTTCAGGTGAACTAAGACTAATGCCATTTAGAACATGGCATTAGGTTATCTTTTCTAATCAAGAGGGGGAAGTGTAATGGGAGAACAACAACAATTTGAGGTTTGGAAAGAAGATGTTATGCCTGCGTTAACGAGTAAAGTCGAAGAATTCCATATGGTTGGGTATGACAGAGCAACTGAAGAGGAACTATGGGAATGTGTGATTGCTAAGCTTCAAAAACAGAAAAATTATGTTCAAATTAACCACTTAGTTAATTCCATATTAACTCTGAAGGCAACTGATTATATGACCTGGCTTACCGTAGGAGCCTATAAAGCACCAAATTGGTTTGCTTCTGAAGATGAAAACGAGTCTTGAGGGTAAATAGAAACGCAAACCTCTTAATTGAAATTGACAGTAGAAACTAAGCACAGCTATAATTGTAATGTTGTAAATTTATGGACAAGCTTTACTGATGTAGAATGTAAATGTTGAATTATAGATGAGCGCATAACATCTACTGCATTCCTAAATAATTTCACATTCTAGATTTTACATAATATTTACATAGAGAGATTTACCACAAGGAGGCATTTTTAAATGGTTAAAAAAGGTCGGATTGCAGCTTTTTTTCTAATTGTTGCACTTCTTGCAGGTCTGGTTGCCACAACGGTATTGGATGTTGCAAAAGAAATTAAGCTTGGCTTAGATCTTCAAGGTGGATTTGAAGTTTTGTATGAAGTTCATCCTGCTCATGAAGGTGATGTAATAGATGCTGATGTCTTAAATAGTACGGTAACAGCATTGAATCAACGAATTAACGTGATTGGTGTTTCTGAACCAAGTATTGCGATTGAAGGAGAAAATCGAATTCGTGTTCAGCTTGCCGGTGTCGAAGATCAACAAACGGCACGTGAGTTACTTTCGACAGAAGCACAGTTATCGTTCCGCGATGTCAATGATAATTTAATGCTTGATGGATCTGATCTTAAGCAAGGTGGCGCAAACGTAACATTTAATGAAGTGAACCAACCGTGGCCTTCAATTACGTTAAAAAGTGCAAGCAAATTTGCAGAAGTAACTAGACAGGTGCTTGGAAGTCAGCTTGTTATTTGGATGGACTATCAAGAAGGCGACTCTTTTATGGCGGAGATGCTTAAACCAGAAGCAGAGCGGAAATTCATTTCAGCCCCGAGTGTAGATGAAGTTCTAAATACATCAAATGTTGTGATTAGAGGAACGTTTACATTAGAAGATGCCCAGTTTATAGTAGATGTTTTAAATGCTGGCTCACTTCCGGTAAAACTTGAGGAAGTATACTCAAACTCAGTTGGGGCCGCACTTGGAGAAAAAGCCATGGAAATGACAATTTATGCCGGATTTATTGGTGTAGCATTAATCTTCCTTTACATGTTAATTTACTATCGTTTTATGGGAATAATTGCCGTTATCACATTAACTTTCTATATTTACTTAGTGCTTGTCGTTTTTAACTGGATGAATGCAGTTTTAACGTTGCCAGGTATTGCAGCATTAATTCTTGGGGTAGGTATGGCAGTTGATGCCAATATTATTACGTATGAACGAATTAAGGACGAGCTCCGTACAGGTAAGACGACAATGTCTGCGTTTAAAGCCGGAAGTCGGCGTTCTCTTTCTACTATATTAGATGCGAATATTACGACGATTTTAGCTGCTTCAGTGTTGTTCTATTTTGGGACAATGGCGGTTCAAGGCTTTGCGGTTATGCTGATCGTAAGTATATTAACAAGCTTTATCACAGCCGTTTATGGTTCACGACTCCTTTTAGGGTTATGGGTGAACAGTAGAATTTTAAACAAGAAGCCACGTTTATTTGGTGTAAAGGAGAGTGAGATAAATGAACTTTAATTTTGGAGAGTCAAAACTAGATTTTGTTAAACATCGCAAAAAGTTCTTTATCTTCTCAGCCCTTTTAGTATTAACTGGTGTTATCCTACTTTCAACAATTGGCTTAAACTTAGGAATTGATTTTGAAAGTGGTACAAAGGTTGAACTATTAAGCAATGAAACACTAACTGCGGAACGAGTAAATGCCGAGTTTGCTGAAATTGGTTTGGCACCTGATAGTGTCCTTTTAGCTGGTGACCGTAGTGAAATGGCTTATGCTTCATTTATTGGGGTACTTCCTCAGGAAGATGTTTTAAAGGTTCAACGCCATTTTCATGAAAGTTTCGGTTCAGAGCCAAATATTAGTACCGTAACAGAAATGGTAGGTCGAGAACTTGCTCGAAATGCATTTTATTCAGTTATTTTTGCATCAATTGGAATTGTTATTTACGTGACAATCCGCTTTGAGTTGTTATATGGAGTAGCGGCGATTGTTGCTTTACTTCATGATGCCTTTTTCATAATCACGGTATTTAGTATCACACAAATGGAAGTGAATTTACCGTTCATTGCAGCCGTACTGACGATTGTTGGTTATTCAATAAATGATACGATCGTTACCTTTGATAGGATAAGGGAAAACCTTAGCTATGAGAAGAAAATTAGAGGATTTGAGGATCTAGCTCGCGTCGTTAATAAAAGTTTAGTTCAAACGCTAGCTCGTTCGATTAACACAGTTTTAACAGTCGTGTTTGCTGCGGCAGCTCTACTTATTTTCGGTGGTGAAGCGATCAGAACTTTCTCGTTTGCACTGTTAGTAGGTCTAGTAGCAGGAACGTACTCTTCTTTATTTATCGCTGCTCAACTATGGCTAGTTTGGAAAAGTAAAAGTTTAGAGAAAAAGCGCTTTAAACCAGCTGAGAATGAAGCATAATAGTAGTAATAGAAAACCGTGGTTATGGCTAACCACGGTTTTCTTTTCTAGTTTTGAACTATATTGATAAACTAGAAAATATACAATGCTTAGCCATATTTACATTTTAAAAATTGACTACTTGGAAATACTTGTGACTATATCGTGTTTAGTTATGAATTAATCGGGGTAATTAATTTAGAAATAGGTGATTATATGAAAGAACAAAAAGATGAACGTTATCAGCAAGTTCAGTTTGCAGCATGGGTTGGAATAGTTGGTAATATCGTTCTAGCATTAATTAAAGGTGTTATTGGTTGGTTGGCAAATAGTCGGGCGTTAGTTGCGGATGCAGTCCATTCCGCCTCAGATGTTGTGGGTTCAGTCGCTGTTTTAATAGGGGTTCGTGCTGCGAAATTACCACCAGATGAAGATCATCCGTATGGCCATGGAAAAGCAGAGTCAATTGCAGCCATTATTGTTGCGGTGTTACTATTTTTTGTTGGTTTTGAAATAGCACTATCTGCAATAAAATCCTTCAATGAACCAATTGAAGTTCCAGGAATTATAGCCATTTATGCAGTTATTTTTTCAATTGTTGTCAAAGAAATAATGTTTCGATACAAATATCGCCTAGGTAAAAAATATCGTAGTGAAGCATTAATAACCGATGCATGGCATCATCGTTCTGACGTTTTTTCGTCAATTGCAGCATTGCTTGGTATAGGTGCGTCTATTATTGGTGGCCATATTGGGATTGGGTGGTTAGTGTATGCAGATCCTTTAGCAGGATTATTTGTCTCAGTGCTTATTATAAAAATGGCTTGGGGTCTTGGAAAACAATCAATCCATAATGCGATGGATCATGTCCTTCATGATGAGGACACAGCTGAAATGCGTGAGTCAGCGTTGGCAGTAACAGGGGTCCTAAAGATTGATGAATTTTTGGCAAGAGAACATGGTCACTATGTTATCATTGATATTAAAATTGCTGTTGATCCCGATATTACAGTCGAACAAGGCCACGCGATAGGTAAAAAAGTCAAAGAAAAATTAGTAACTATTGAACACGTCCAAGATGTTCGTGTACACATAAACCCATTTTCTGAATAAGCTACAGTATTAGGCTGTAATGCAAAACGAACCCTAACAGTAGAATATCATCTCAAGAAAAAGGAGTTGGTTAAATGAAAGGGCAATGGGGTTTGATTGTCGGTTTGGTAGTTGCTTTACTAATTACTAGCTTTGCTGTTATTAACATGGAAGTAGTAACAGTCAATTATATGCTCGGCACTGCGCAGTGGCCGCTTGTAATCGTCATTATAAGCTCTGTTTTAATGGGCGCAATCTTGGTTGGTGGAGTTGGTGTTTATCAATTTTATAAGCTAAGGTCGCAACTCAAAAAACTTCAGACTGAAAATGATGAGTTAAAAAGAAAAACTATGACGGAGCCACCAACTGAAAAGGCACCAGAACTAGACAATACTACAACTTGAAAAACTTAAATTGCCACACCTTCTAACCTCTTGTATACTATATAGGTTAGGGGTGTGGTATTCATGTTAAGATCGAAAAAAAGATGGAAAGTAGAAGGAAGAGGTCATTCCTTAGAACAGCAGTTTGTCAGCGAATTAAAAATATCACCACTCGTGGCAAATTTACTATTAAATCGAGGGATTTCTTCAGTAGAAGAAGCTCGTCATTTTTTATACATTGAAAAAACAGAGTTTCATGATCCTTTCATGATGAAAGGAATGGGACAAGCAACTGAACGAATTCATAAAGCCATTGAAAACAACGAAAGAATTCTTATTTTCGGTGATTACGATGCCGATGGAGTAAGTAGTACCGCTGTTATGATTCATGCTCTAGATCGATTGGGCGCACAGTTTTCCTTTTATATTCCTAATCGATTTACTGAAGGGTATGGACCGAATGAGCCTGCATTAAGGAAGGCTAAGGAAGATGGTTATACATTAGTTGTCACTGTTGATACTGGAATTTCAGCCGTTCATGAGGCAAATGTTGCCAAGGAAATTGGGTTAGATTTTATCGTAACCGATCATCATGAACCGCCGCCTGTCCTACCAGATGCCTATGCAATTGTTAATCCAAAACAAGAAGATTGTTATTATCCATTTAAAGGATTAGCAGGAGTTGGAGTAGCGTTTAAGCTAGCACATGCGTTACTAGGTCAAGCACCAGAAGATTTGTTAGATATCGCAGTTATCGGAACGATTGCTGATTTAGTGCCGCTAGTAGACGAAAATCGTCTAATCGCTAAAAAAGGGATTAAGGCATTGGAAAAAACGAATCGTCCTGGCTTAGTCGCTTTAAAAAAAGTAACAGGTATGATTGACAAGGAATTGTCTGCAGAACATGTTGGGTTTGGAATTGGACCAAGAATAAACGCAGCTGGGAGGCTTGATTCTGCCACCCCTGCAGTAGAACTGTTAATTTGTGACGATAAGCTAACTGCCGAGAATTTGGCTAGTGAAATTGATGAATTGAACAAAGTTAGACAAGGGATTGTCAATGAGATTACCGAGGAAGCGGTTGAAATCGTTGAGCAAAACTATTCGTCTTTAGAAGACAATAAAGTTTTAGTTGTCGCTAAAGAAGGCTGGAATGCTGGAGTGATAGGGATTGTTGCTTCACGATTAGTAGAGAGATACTATCGCCCGACAATTGTTATGACCATTGATACAGAAAAAGGTTTAGCAAAGGGGTCAGCAAGAAGTATTGAAGGCTTTGATATGTTTAGAAATTTATCAGACTGTCGCGATATCCTCCCTCATTTTGGTGGTCATCCAATGGCAGCAGGATTAACAATGAAATTATCTAATGTTGATGAGCTGAGAAGTCGTTTACATGTAATAGCTAATGAAGTTTTAACTGATGCTGATTATGTGCCGATTACTAATGTTGATATAGAAGTGTTATTACCAGATATAACACTACCCGTCATTGAGGAAATGAGTTTACTAGCGCCCTTTGGTGTGAGTAATCCAACACCTAAAGTAATGATTGATCGTGTCTCGCTTGCGCATATGAAGCGCATTGGTAGTGAAGAAAATCATTTAAAAATGCAATTAGAGCAAAATGGTCATACTATAGATGGTGTCGGATTCCATCTTGGATATCTCTATGAAGAAATTTCAACGGCAGCACAAATTTCGGCGGTTGGCACACTTTCGATAAATGAATGGAATGGCCATTGCAAACCACAATTAATGATTGAAGATGTTGCTGTTAAGGACTGGCAACTTTTTGACTGTCGGGGAAGTAAAAACTTTAAACGATTTGAGCACCTACCGTCAGAAAAGATAGTCTGTGTATATTTTGATGAAACAACATTAACAGCCTTGAAAATTGGAGACAATTATAATTTATTCCATGTCCCTTTTGAAGCTGATTTGCCTGAGCTAGATTTTACAGGGAAATATGTACTCTTATTGGATTTGCCTTTTGAAAAAAAACAATTAGAAAAGCTATTATCATTAGGCAAAAGACCGGAAAGAATCTATCCGATTTTTCATCACAATGAAAATCATTTTTTTACAACTATACCGTCAAGAGACCATTTTAAGTGGTTCTATGCGTTCTTAACAAAGCAACAAACGTTTGACTTGAGTAAGCATGGTTCGAAGCTAGCAAAACATAAAGGTTGGTCAGTTGACACAATTGATTTTATGGTTAAGGTGTTTTTTGATTTAGAATTTGTTACAATAAAAAATGGACTTATTTCCCTTTCTACAAATATCGAGAAAAAAGACCTTAATCACTCAAAAACATACAAACGTAAGCAAGAGCAGGCAAGCTTAGAAAACGACCTCTATTATTCTTCTTACAATGAATTAAAAGAATGGTTTGAACAAATTTTCTTACAACCTGTTTAACTATGTAAGAAATAAAAACAATCTTTTTCGAAGCTGCTTGGATCATTAGTCTGGCGTTTATCAACAATTAGGAGGAACATAAAAAATGAATTTTAAAGACTATATTACAATTGTCCCGGATTACCCGAAGGCAGGAATTCGCTTTAAAGATATTACGACTTTAATGGAAAATGGCAAAGTATATAAAAAGGCAATTGATGAAATGGCTGAATTTGCAAAGGATAAACAAATTGATGTAGTTGTTGGACCAGAAGCTCGTGGTTTTGTTGTAGGTTGTCCAATTTCCTATGCACTAGAGATTGGCTTTGTACCAGTACGTAAAGTAGGAAAGCTTCCAAGAGAAGTTCTTACAGTAGATTATGGGCTTGAATATGGTAAAGATACCCTAACAATTCATAAAGATGCAATCAAACCTGGTCAACGTGTGTTAATCGCTGATGACCTTCTAGCAACAGGTGGAACGATTGAAGCGACCGTAAAGTTAGTAGAAGAACTTGGGGGAATTGTGGCAGGAATTGTCTTTATGATTGAGTTAGATTATTTAGATGGCCGCGAAAAGCTAAGCAAGTACGAAATATTCTCCCTCACTCAGTATTCATAAAGAGAAAAAAAGGGAATTGTAGTGCTAACCCTTTTCAAACATATATACGTTCTCTAATTATTTGAGAGTGCTCTTTTGAGCGCTCTTTGTTTATACTTTAATGTTTGGTAATAACATTTCTGATAAAAAAAGCATTCTCTCTTTACATCAGGACGATTTATAACGATAATAGAAAGAAATAAATTAAAGGCTGTAAGGTGTTGGTGATTCCATTGATCGAACAAGTATTAGAAAAAGCACGTTCTTATCTTCCGGATAAAGATATAGAATTTTTAAATAAGGCTTATGAGTTTGCAAATTTAGCTCATGGAGAACAATACCGTAAGTCAGGTGAACCATATATTCTTCATCCAATTCAAGTAGCGGAAATCTTGATTGAGTTGGAGATGGATCCTGACACGATTGCTGCTGCATTTTTGCATGATGTTGTCGAAGATACAGATGTAACGTTAGATCAGTTACGCAAAGAATTTAATGATGAAGTAGCAATGTTGGTAGATGGAGTCACAAAGCTGGGAAAAATAAAATATAAGTCGCATGAAGAACAACAAGCTGAAAATCACAGGAAGATGTTTGTGGCAATGGCTAAAGATATTCGCGTGATCTTAATTAAACTCGCAGACCGTCTTCATAATATGCGAACATTAAAACACTTACCGCAAGAAAAACAGCGAAGAATTGCGAATGAAACGTTAGAAATTTTTGCACCACTTGCGCACCGTTTAGGAATTTCGACGATAAAGTGGGAACTTGAAGATACAGCATTACGTTATTTAAACCCACAGCAATATTATCGAATTGTTAATTTAATGAAGAAAAAGCGCGCTGAGCGTGAAGAATATATAACTGAACTGGTCAAGAAAATTGAAGAACGTTTAGAAGATGTTGGCGTAAAAGCAGATATTCACGGTAGAGCAAAGCATATCTACAGTATCTATCGGAAAATGGCTCTTCAAAATAAGCAGTTTAATGAAATTTATGATTTATTAGCAGTACGAATCATTGTTGAGAATATTAAAGATTGTTATGCTGTTTTAGGAGTTATTCACACTTGCTGGAAGCCAATGCCAGGACGTTTCAAAGATTACATTGCGATGCCAAAGACAAATATGTATCAATCTCTTCATACAACAGTGATTGGTCCTAAGGGTGACCCGCTAGAAGTCCAAATTCGTTCTGAAGATATGCACAAGATCGCAGAATTTGGGGTAGCAGCTCATTGGGCTTATAAAGAGGGTAAGACAGTTTCAGATGGACAATCATTAGAAAAGAAAATGACTTGGTTTCGAGAAATACTAGAATGGCAAAATGATGCCAATGACGCCCAAGAATTTATGGAATCTTTAAAAATTGACTTGTTTTCAGACACTGTATTTGTGTTTACACCTAAAGGTGATGTGATCGAACTTCCATCAGGATCTGTACCCTTAGACTTTGCCTATCGAATCCATACAGAGATAGGAAATCGCTGTATAGGTGCCAAAGTAAATGGTAAGATGGTAACACTAGATCATCGCTTAAATACTGGAGATATTGTTGAGGTTTTAACTTCAAAACATTCCTATGGACCTAGTCAGGATTGGATAAAAATTACGCAAAGCTCCCATGCGAAAAATAAAATTCGTCAATGGTTTAAAAAAGAGCGACGTGATGAAAATGTTGCAAAAGGTAGAGAGCTTGTTGAAAAAGAAATTAAGAAGCATGGGATAGAGCCAAAAGAAGTTTTAACAAGTGAAAATATCGAAGTTGTAGCAAATAAGTTCAACTTTCAAGGTGACGAAGACATGTACGCAGCAGTCGGTTATAACGGAATTACAGCTGCGCAAATTGCGACGAGGTTGACGGAAAAAATTCGGAAAAAACGGGGTCAAGAGTTAGAAGATCAAGCATTGTCTGAGCGTGTATCTGATATAAAAAAGTATACTCCTACAAAGAAAACGAGCATCGGTGTGAAGGTAAAAGACATCGACAACCTGTTAATAAGGTTATCTAAGTGTTGTAATCCTGTTCCAGGTGATGAAATTATCGGCTTTATTACGAAAGGGCGTGGTGTATCAATCCACCGTGCTGACTGTACAAATGTGAAAACAGATGATGCAAAAACAAGATTACTTCCTGTTGAATGGGAAGGAAATAATCAAGAAACAAAAAACTATAATGTCGATATTGAAATCTCAGGCTATGATCGTAGAGGTCTTCTAAATGAAGTCCTTCAAGCCGTAACAGAAACAAGAACAAATATTAATGCTGTTTCAGGAAAGTCAGATAAAAACAAAATGGCCACAATTTTAATGACGATCTCCATTCACAATGTTGATCATTTACAAAAAGTTGTTGACCGAATTAAACGTATTCCTGATATCTATTCTGTTCGTAGAATTATGCATTAAAAGGAGTAAAAGAGTGAGGATAGTAGTTCAAAGAACAAAACAAGCAAGTGTAGTTGTTGATGAAGAAATCGTTGGTCAAATCGACTTTGGTTATATGCTTTTAGTTGGAATTACCCATAATGATACAGAGGAAGATGTTGCATTTTTAGCAGATAAAGTAGCGAATCTTCGAATTTTTGAAGACGAGGCAGGAAAAATGAATTTGTCGTTACTAGATGTTGGTGGAAAGATCTTATCGATTTCACAATTCACCTTATATGGAGACTGCCGCAAAGGTAGAAGACCAAATTTTATGAATGCTGCTAAACCAGATATTGCTGAAAACTTATATAACCTATTTAACGAAAAACTTCGTGAAAAAGGGATTAAAGTCGAAACAGGAATTTTTGGCGCTATGATGGACGTCCAACTATTAAATCATGGACCAGTTACGCTACTTCTAGAAAGTTAAAATCTAGTCTGTTTACTTAGAAAGAAATTAAATTTTAGTCTTAGATTAAATAAATACAACTTAAAATTCAACGGACAAAAAACCATTTTTCTTAAATTTGAAGAAAATGGTTTTTTATTTGTGTAAATTGGACATGATAGGAAAAAGAGTTTGAAAGGAAGTCGATTATGAGAGCAGGAAATAAACAAACAGGAGCAACAAATGGACATCATCAACTTATTGGAGTTGACTTTCATGACTTTATCCAAAAAGAACAAAACGCAACAAATTACGAGCTTGCCCTAGAGTTTGGAATATCTTTAGGGGATGTAAAAGACCTAAAAAAGAGGCTATCCAGAAATTAATTACGTAAATCAGTATTGACAAGCAAACATTAACTTCGTATGATAGAATACAACGATTAACAAAATATTTTTACAACCTTTGAGGGAGCACAGTAGTTAAGGCTTGCATGGTTAGAGAGGAAATGTCGTGGCTGAAAACATTTCTCCGTGTGCTTAATGAATGAACACTCCTTAGGTTTTTCCTTGAATAAGCTGATTAACTTTAGTAGAGGAAAACGTGCACAGGCGTTAACTGTCTAAAGTGGGACTTATTTTATTAGTATAGTCCAATTAGGGTGGCACCACGGGATCCAAACTCTCGTCCCTGATATTTATATCAGGGGTGGGGGTTTTTTGTATTCTAAAACACTTAACTATATTAAAGGGTTAAAGTGTAAAAGGGTTATTTGCCATGAGTTCATTTGAAAAGAATGGATACAGTTTAAATGGTTAGAGAAACACATTAAATTAGATACATATTTAGGTTTAGGAGGGGTTTGAATGAATTTTAAAATACCAAGAGGAACACAAGATATATTGCCCGGGAAAGTAGAACTTTGGCAATTCGTGGAGGAAAAAGCAAGAGATTTATGTCGTCGTTATAATTATAAAGAAATTCGTACACCAATGTTTGAGCAAACGGAGTTATTTATGCGAGGTGTTGGTGATACAACAGACATTGTTCAAAAAGAAATGTATACATTTGAGGACCGTGGTGGGCGAAGTTTAACATTAAGACCTGAAGGAACAGCTTCAACGGTGCGTTCTTATGTTGAACATAAACTATTCGGAAACCCAATCCAACCGACGAAGTTATATTACATTGGACCAATGTTTCGTTATGAACGACCTCAATCAGGAAGAATGCGACAATTTGTTCAATTTGGTGTTGAGGCTTTAGGTAGTGCAGATCCGACAATTGATGCTGAAGTAATTGCATTGGCAATGGAGTTTTATCGTGAATTAGGGCTTAAAAACCTCAAGCTAGTTATCAATAGCCTAGGTGATACTGAAAGTAGAAATGCTCATCGCCAAGCTTTAGTTAATCATTTCGAACCAAGAATAAATGAATTTTGTTCGGATTGCCAAGCTAGACTTGCTAAAAATCCACTACGTATCTTAGATTGTAAAAAAGATCGAGATCATGAGTTAATGGGATCTGCGCCAGCCATTCTAGATTACTTAAACGAGGAATCAACCATTTATTTTGATAAAGTAAAAAAACTATTGAGCGATATGAATATTGATTTTGTCGTTGATCCTAACCTTGTCCGTGGCTTAGATTACTATAATAATACGGCCTTTGAAATTATGATTGATGGTGATGGCTTCGGTTCAATTACAACACTTAGTGGTGGAGGACGATACAACGGTCTAGTCCAAGATATTGGCGGCCCTGAGACTCCAGGGATCGGCTTTGCATTAAGTATAGAACGACTTTTAATGGCATTAGAAGTTCAAAATATCTCATTGCCAATTACAGAAAACCTTGACTGTTATGTAATTGCTATCGGTGAAGAAGCTAAACTTGCAGCAGCAAATATCAGCTTTAAGTTACGACAAGCAGGACTTTCTTGTGATCAAGATTATCTAGATAAAAAGATGAAAGCCCAAATGAAGGCGGCTGACCGCTTTCAAGCAACATTTGTGGTTATTATTGGCGAAAGTGAGCTTGAAAAGAGTGCGGCGATCGTAAAGGAAATGGCAACAGGTGAGCAAGAGGAAATACAATTAGTTGAGCTGACAAACTATTTACAACAAAAATTAAGTTAACTGACTCATAATAGGGGGAATGAAAAGTGATTGGAAGAACGCATAATTGTGGAGAAATATTAGAACAAACAATCGGTGAAAAAGTCCGTTTAAAAGGGTGGGTACAAACCCGTCGAGACTTAGGACAAGTAATTTTTATTGATCTACGTGACAGATCAGGAATTGTTCAAGTTGTATTCCAACCAGAAGTTTCAGCTGAAGCACTTCAAATTGCCGAGAAAATTCGTAGTGAGTATGTAATCGATATAGAAGGAACTGTTACTGCTCGTAATGAGACGACAGTTAATCCGAAGATGTTAACTGGAAAAGTTGAAATCTTAGCATCGAAAATTGAAGTTTTAAATAAAGCAAAATCATTACCTTTTCAAATTGAGGATGGGGTAAATGCTTCTGAGGATATTCGGTTAAAGTATCGTTACCTAGATTTAAGACGTCCGCAAATGCAAGAAACATTTATGCTTAGGCATAAAACAACGAAGTTAATTCGTGATTATTTAGATGAAAATACGTTTTTAGAGATCGAAACACCTATGTTGACGAAGAGTACTCCAGAAGGTGCACGTGATTACTTAGTTCCGAGTCGAGTACATCATGGTGAGTTTTATGCATTGCCACAGTCACCACAGATTTTTAAACAATTATTAATGGTATCTGGGTTCGAGCGCTATTATCAAATTGTTCGTTGCTTCCGTGATGAAGATTTACGAGCTGACCGCCAACCGGAATTTACTCAAGTCGATATTGAAACTTCATTTATGGATAAAGAAGATTTATTATCAATGATGGAAGAAATGATGGTAAAAGTAATGAAGGAAACGAAAGGAATTGAGGTCACTGTTCCTTTCCAAAGATTATCGTATGATGAAGCCATGAACCGCTATGGGTCAGATAAACCAGATACTCGTTTTGAAATGGAGCTTGTGGAACTTTCAGCTATCGTAAAAAATTGTGGTTTTAAAGTATTTACCTCCGCTATTGAAAATGGTGGAATAGTTAAAGGGATTAATGTTAAAGGTGGGGCATTAAAGTATTCTCGTAAAGAAATTGATGATTTAGCTAAGTTCGTAGCTATTTACGGTGCAAAAGGGCTTGCTTGGTTAAAAGTTGAGGAAGACGGATTTAAAGGACCGATTGCTAAATTCTTAAGCGAAGAAGAGCAAGCAGAAATGCGTAAAGCTTTAAATGCTGAAATTGGCGACTTATTATTCTTTGGAGCTGACAAAAAGAAAGTTGTATTTGATAGCTTAGGAGCACTTCGTATGAAGTTCGCTAAGGAATTAGATTTAATTGATAAGACGAAATTTAATTTCTTATGGGTAACAGATTTCCCGTTATTGTCATACGACGAAGATGCAGACCGTTACGTAGCGGAACATCATCCGTTTACACGACCAGTTAAAGAGGATATCGAATTATTAACTACTGAGCCAGAAAGGGTTAGAGCGGAAGCTTATGACTTAGTTTTAAACGGATACGAACTTGGTGGTGGTTCACAACGTATTTACGAGCGAGAACTACAGGAAAATATGTTTAAAGCACTAGGTTTTTCTGATGAAGAAGCTCGTAGTCAATTTGGGTTTTTGATGGAAGCATTTGAATATGGAACACCTCCACATGGCGGTATTGCCTTAGGATTAGACCGCTTAATTATGCTACTTGCAGGAAGAACAAATTTACGTGATACAATTGCTTTCCCAAAAACGGCAAGTGCTAGTTGTTTATTAACAAATGCCCCGAGTGGCGTAAGTTCATCTCAGCTACAAGAGTTAAACCTTTCTGTCATTCCCAAAAAGGAAGAGAAAGTACAAGCGTAATCTGTCAAGCAAGGTCGAATTGCCTGAAAAAAAGTTCGATTGTCCAAGCTAGAATTAATTTACATTTCAAATTAAACATGATATATTGTGTTTACGTCAATTTTAGAAGTTTTGAAATAGTTATACAATTCAAAAAGTAACTGTTATGAAAATTATATACTACTTATCAAGAGAGGCTGAGGGACTGACCCAATGAAGCCCGGCAACCTGTTTAGATTAAGATTACTGTGATGGCAAGTGGTCCACATGTTTATCTTAATCGTAAAGACAAGGTGCTAATTTCAGCAGAGCTATCGGCTCTGGTAGATAAGTGAAGGCACATGAAAACCTTTCCTTATCTGGAGAGGTTTTTTCTAGTTTATGGATAAAAAGGAGCTGATGGCATTGCTTAAGATTGGTTTACTAGGCTTTGGTACAGTAAATTCGGGTGTGTATGAGGGGATATCAGAAACTCAAGACTATCTAGAGAACCTTTTACAAGAAAAAATTAGTGTAGAAAAAATTCTTATTAGAAACAAAAACAGGTATTTAGGTGTAGATAACTTTCATTTACTAACAGATTCTCCTACTGAATTTTTTAAACATGATTTTGATGTTGTTTTTGAGGCAATGGGTGGTGAACAACCTGCACTGGATTATTTAACGTTTTTATTAACGAAAAAAACCGCGATTATCACAGCAAATAAAGAGTTAGTAGCTAAGCATGGTTTTTTACTAGAGAACTTAGCCAAGAAAAACGAAACCTTCATCGGATTTGAAGCGACAGTTGCAGGTGGTATTCCAATTATAAATACACTTAAGAGTCAGTTGCAATGGACTTCAGTTGAGAGAGTATCTGGTATCTTAAATGGAACGACAAACTACATTATTACTAAGTTACAAGATGGAACTCGTACATTTGAAAGTGTTTTAAAAGAAGCACAGGAACGCGGGTTTGCTGAGGCAGATCCTACCGCTGACATTGAAGGGTATGATGCTCTATACAAGCTACAAATTCTTTGTAGGCTTTGTTTTGGTAGTTGGCCTAAACCTGAACAATTTCAAAGGAAAGGATTGTCTCAATTAAAAAGTTGGCATTTCAAAGCAGGCGAATATTTTCGGTTGAAATTAAAATATATTGCAGAGGCTTATTATGATGGAGACGAGGTGAAAGGATCAATTACACCGAGTTTTGTTGAAGAAAAGTACCCCTTAACAGCGATCGAAAATGAGAATAATGGAGTTTATTTGCAAGGAGATTGGTTAGGTAATTTTGTTGCTTCAGGTCCAGGTGCCGGTAAAAAACCAACAGCGACAAGTATGATTGAAGATTATCTTCATCAATTATTAAAGAAAGACACTCAACAACAGCTAGTCAAAAGAAAACTAGTAAGTAAAGAAGGGTTTAGTGAGTTTCTTTTATTATTTGATTTAAAGTATGAAAAAGAGGTTTATCAGTTGCTAAAACAGGTAAAATATAAAGTAAGTGACGTTGTCCAATTTGAGAATGACGAGAAAATAGCGATGTTAGTAACTGTTGATGAACCGGGTCACAAATTAAATATAATTCAGCAAAACATAGAGCTATACCCCGTTTTACGTGTTAGAAAAGAAGTCCACATTAAAAAGAAAAATGAAAAGTTAAAGGCTTTATGATCAACGTGAATAAATTAGTCTAAATTTCGAGCATTTTTTGACAAACTTGAATTCAAAATTAAATCGTGATATTATAAAAACAACAAATGAGAGTCCTGAAGTGTTTGTAGGATACTATACGTTTTGAGCCAACATTTTTAATATGGGAGCTTGAAGTTTTAACTTGGCGTGCAAGCCTTCCTAGAGAGGAAGTACAAGAAGTTAAACAGGGCACCCACCTGCTTATGCAGGTTCAAAACTATAGGTAATACGGCATGTCGGGACTCTATTCTATTCGAAACACAAACCTGGGAATTCTCCTAGGTTTTTTTCTTATGATATCGCAAAGCACAAGATGTTTCTCGAGGTAGTAGCTTGGCTTACCAGGGCGCTAGTACTTTTTTTTGATGTCTAGTACTAGCGCCCAGCCCCTCGAGGTCAAATAACCTGTCAGCGAAAAAGTGAAAAAACGCACTGTGCTCCTTCGCCGTTTCACTTGCTCGTCGCAAAGCTGCACAGGAGTATTCCAAGAAGTTGCTTTCCTGCCAGAACATTTGCTTGTCGCTGCTCCTGCGGTTACTCTTCGCAAAGCACAAGAAGTTTCTCGAGGTAGTAGCTTGGCTAACCAGGCGCTAGTACTTTTCTGTATAGTGACTATATTAAAAGGGAAATTTACATTTAATACAGCATATGATATATTTTTATTCGTGAAGTTTAGATTTCCTATCGTATTAATAGGAATTTGGAAGGAGAAATTTTAATGTTACATCAATTTTCTAGGAATGAACTTGCTATTGGCCATGATGGATTAAATATTTTAAAAAATAGCACTGTTGCTGTTTTAGGTATTGGAGGGGTAGGGTCTTTTTCTGCAGAGGCACTGGCTAGATCTGGTGTTGGAAAACTAGTTTTGGTAGATAAAGATGACGTCGATATTACAAACGTAAACCGTCAAATTCACGCATTGCTTTCAACTGTTGGGCAACCAAAAGTTGATTTGATGAAGGCTAGAATTGCTGATATAAATCCAGAGTGTGAAGTAATTGCTTTGAAGATGTTTTACACCGAGGAAACGTATGAAGCTTTTTTTGAATATGGACTTGATTTCGTTGTCGATGCGTCAGATACAATCTCCTATAAAATTCATTTGATGAAAGAATGTTTGAGACGTAAAATTCCAATGATCTCGAGTATGGGGGTAGCGAATAAAATGGACCCAACAAGACTTCGAATTGCCGATATCTCAAAAACAAGTTATGATCCTATTGCAAAAGTTATTCGTACAAAACTTCGTAAAGAAGGTATACATAAAGGCGTTAATGTTGTTTTTTCTGATGAACAACCAATTAAAATTCGTGAAGAAATCCGGAGGGAAATTGTTTCAAAAGCACAAGAAGAATCTCCGTTAAGAAAAGCTAAAATGCCCCCTTCTTCAAATGCATTTGTGCCATCTGTATCAGGACTTATTATGGCAGGACATGTCATTACTACACTACTAAAGGATATAGAGATACAGCGATAGATACTTAAGAATGTTGAATTAGAAGTTTGTAAATGTCTAATTCAACATTCTCCTTCTTATTAGTTAACTCCTCATTAATTCCTCATATCCCATATCTATTTCGATTTTCTTACGTAAACAACTTATTTTTTACCACTCTAGTAAATTTTAGCTATTTAAAAATTGCGATTGTTTGTAGTTATATACAAAAATCGTAACACTATAATAGTTCTATTTTTAACTATTATACGAATTAACTATATTTATGAATTTTTTTTGAACTTATCATTGATAAAATATGATACTTTTCATATAATGAAAGCACTTACAAATAATCATCTGATGACCATAACATATGGTTGTCAACCAAAAAGGGAGTTATTGGTATTTATTCATAGGTTTTAGTGGGGACTATTTCCTTTCCTTTGGTTACAAGATGATCATTTGAATTTAATTCTAGGGGGAGTTATTTTGAGTACAGGTTTATTAGCAATCATTGCATTAGTACCAATTTTATCAGTGTTATTGTTCTTGGTTATCTTACGCTGGCCAGCGAGTCGCGCAATGCCATTATCTTTCTTAGTAACTGGTGCAGTTGCGCTGTTGGTTTGGAACGTACCAATGATACAAGTTATCGCAGCATCTTTCCGTGGGGTAGTTATGGCGATTGATATTTTATTAATCGTTTTTGGGGCTATCTTACTATTAAACACATTAAAAGAAGGTGGAGCTTTAAACACAATTAAGCAAGGGTTTACAGATGTTTCACCTGACCGTCGTGTTCAAGCTATTATTATCGCATGGTTATTTGGTTCATTTATTGAAGGAGCATCTGGTTTCGGTACACCAGCAGCAATTGCAGCTCCACTATTAGTTGCGATCGGTTTCCCAGCAATGGGGGCAGTATTAGTAGCGTTAATTATTCAATCAACACCAGTTACATTCGGGGCAATTGGGACTCCAATCTTAGTAGGTGTAAATGGTGGTTTAGGCTCTATTGAGTCAATTAAAGATAGTCTTCCAGCTGTTTTATTGCAAGTTGCTGGAGAAGTAGCAATTTTACACATGATTGTAGGTATTTTCTTACCACTTGTTATGGTTGCAATGTTAACTAGATACTTTGGTAAAAACAAATCATTTGCTGAAGGTTTAGCAATTTGGAAGTTTGCTATTTTTGCAGGTTTAGCGTTTACTGTTCCTTACGCATTAATTGCAAATCTTTTAGGACCAGAGTTCCCATCTTTATTCGGTGGATTAATTGGTTTGGCAATCGTCGTTCCTGCAGCAAAAGCTGGATTTTTATTACCAAAACACACATGGGCGTTTGAAAAAGAAGAAAACTGGGATCCAGAATGGTCTGGTAGCTTAAAAGTAGACACAAGTGAATTTAAAGGGCCAAAAGTTTCAATGGCAAAAGCTTGGTTCCCATATGTATTAGTAGGGGCATTACTAGTAATTTCACGCCTAGACTTTTTACCAGTTAAGAAATTCTTACAAGGAATTAAAATTGATTATGTTAATGTATTTGGAAATGAAAATGGATTATTCGAAACAGGAATTCAATCCTCACAAACACCGTTTTATTTACCAGCAGCAATTTTCTTAGTAGTTTCACTTGCTTGTATCGTCCTTTATAGTATGAAAGGTAGTTCATACGGTAAAGCGGCAAATGGTGCTTTCAAAACAACTTTAAGTGCTGCTCCTGCATTACTTTTTGCAGTACCGATGGTTCAAGTATTTATTAACTCGAATGTTTTAACAAATGAATTCCGTGCAATGCCATTCCAATTAGCGGTAGGGGCTGCTGAGTTATTTGGTGCAGAATGGCCAATTATCTCACCAATTATTGGTGCTCTTGGGGCATTCGTAGCGGGAAGTAATACAATTTCAAATATGATGTTTGCAGGTTTCCAATACAATACAGCAGAACTTATTGGTGTAGGTGGAAGTGCAACTATTATTGTAGCTCTACAGGCAATCGGTGGAGCAGCAGGTAACATGATTTGCGTTCATAACGTAGTAGCAGCATCTGCTGCAGCTGGTGTTGTAGGGCGTGAAGGTTCGATGATCCGTAAGACAATAATTCCAATGATGTATTATGTATTATTTGCTGGTTCTATTGGTTACGTTTATCTTTACGATTTTGGCTTTAACATCGGTTCTATCATTCTTGTCGCTGTAGTCGGTCTATTAATCTTCATGATCTTTACAGGTATAAAGAAAAATAGAGAAATGGACGAAGCTCAAAAAAAAGCTGCTTAAATAACTAAAATGTGAAAAAATACACTGTTCCCCAATCTATTATTGGTTATCATAGATTGGGGAACTATAATTTAGAAAGATGAAATAGAAACGGATATTGTTTATGCGTTTATTTTTCATTAACAGGTCATCTGATGACCGGGTCATCTATTATAACGATTTAGGGGGAAAAGTGATGAAGGTTTCTTTGTTTTTAACTTGTTTAGCAGACGTTGTTTATCCAGCGTCAGTTGGCAAAAGCACAGTAGAAATACTTGAGCGATTTGGCTGTGAGGTTGATTTTCCAAAAAAACAAACATGCTGTGGACAGCCAGCTTTTAACAGTGGCTACCACCGCGAAACAAAAGAAGTTGCAAAGCATATGATTAACGTTTTTAAGGATGCGAAATACGTAGTATCACCGTCTGGATCTTGTACAACGATGTTGCATGAATATGTACATTTATTTGAAGATGACGCAGAGTGGAAGAAAAAAGCAGAAGAGCTCAAAAATAAATCGTATGAATTAACACAGTTTCTTGTAGATGTTTTAAAGATCAATGATGTAGGCGCTAAATTTAACGCGAAGGTAACATACCATACTTCTTGTCATATGACTCGTCTACTTGGGGTAAAAGAAGCTCCGATCACGTTACTTGAAAATGTAGCAGGTTTAGAGTTGATTGAACTACCAAATAAAGAACAGTGCTGTGGTTTTGGAGGTACTTTTTCCGTAAAGATGCTTCCAATTTCTGAGCAAATGGTCGATGAGAAAGTACAACACATCGAAGAAACTGAAGCAGAGGTTTTAATTGGTGCTGATTTAGGTTGCTTAATGAACATCGGTGGGCGGATTAATCGCCAGGGCAAACCAATTAAAATTATGCATATTGCAGAAGTATTAAATAGTCGATAAGGCGGTGAACTAAATGGGGATTAAAACAGGGGATGACAAGTTCTTTACTCGTGTAGAAAAGGGAATCAATGATGATTTTATGCGTAAAGCAGTGGCTGGCGCGCAAGAACGGATGCAAGGACGCCGTTTGGATTCTATTAGTGCATTAGGAGATTGGGAAGATTGGAGAAATCTTGGCGAAGAAATTAGACAACATACACTTGATAATCTAGATTTTTATTTAGAACAGTTAACTGAAAATGTGATAAAAAATGGTGGTAGTGTCTTTTTTGCAGAAACAGCAGATGAAGCTAACGATTATATAAAAGGTGTCGTTTCCAGTAAAAATGCTAAGAAGATTATCAAATCGAAATCAATGGTTACTGAAGAAATTAGTATGAACCAAGCGCTTGAATCGATTGGTTGTGAAGTAATTGAAAGTGACCTTGGAGAGTGGATTTTGCAATTAGATGATCATGATCCACCATCACACATAGTCGTACCAGCACTTCATAAAAATAAGGAACAAATTCGTCAAACCTTTGCAGAAAAAAGAGGGTACAAGAAAACGAGTGACCCAAAAGAAATGGCTTTATTTGCTCGTGAAGAATTACGTAAAGACTTCTTAACTGCAGAAGTAGGAATTACTGGCTGTAACTTTGCTGTGGCAGAATCAGGTTCAATATCGCTTGTTACAAACGAAGGAAATGCTAGACTAGCAACAACTATCCCAAAAACACAAATTGCCGTTATGGGAATGGAAAGAATTGTTCCAACGTGGGAAGAGTTAGATATTTTAATTAGTATGCTTGCTAGAAGTGCCGTTGGACAGAAGCTTACAAGCTATGTAACCGGTTTAACTGGAATAAAAGAAGAAGGCGACGTAGACGGCGCCGAAGAGTTTCACTTAGTAATTGTCGACAATGGTAGATCAAAAATTCTAGGTACACAATTCCAAAGTGCGCTTCAGTGTATTCGCTGTGCTGCCTGTATTAACGTATGTCCAGTTTATCGTCATATTGGCGGTCATTCCTATGGTTCAATCTATCCGGGGCCAATTGGTGCTGTCCTAAATCCATTATTGGGTGATTACGATGAATGGAAGGAATTACCTTACGCATCTAGTTTATGTGGGGCTTGTACTGAGGTTTGTCCTGTGAAAATTCCACTGCATAATTTATTAATTGAACACCGTCGTGTAATGGTCGAGCAAGAAGGGAAAGCACCATTTGCTGAGAAATTAGCAATGAAAGGGTATGCTTTTGCTGCTTCATCACCAACTGTATATGGTGTTGGAACCAAATCAGCTCCTTCTGTTATGAGTCCTTTTACGAAAAATGGTTTTATTACAGATGGTCCAGGGCCAGTAAAATTGTGGACAGATATTCGCGACCTTCCTGAACTAAGTAAAGGTAAAGACAAGTTCAGAACATGGTTTGATAACCGTGACAAAGGAGGAAACTAATATGACAGTTGGAACAGTTTATAACAAAGATAAATTCCTAAATAATATTGCAAAGTCTTTAGGAAGAGAGCGGAAAACGGCGGGTGTTGTCAGACCTGAGTGGAAGCATCGACCTCAATACGAAGTCTTTAAAGGGATGTCGCAAGACGAGTTAGCAGCTCAATTAGAAGATCAATGTCAAAGAATTCATACGGTCGCTAAAAGAGCCACTATACAAACGTTACCAAATGTTCTAAGAGAAGCAATTGCCGAACTTGGTGGCAAATCAATTGTTAATTGGAATGATCCTCGCTTTGAAGAGTATAGTCTAACAGAGGTATTTGAAGAGTTTGCAAAGGAAGAGTCGAATGAATTTCATGTTTGGGACCCAGCATTAGGGGAGGAAAATATTACAATATCTGAACGAGCAAACATTGGGATTACATTTTCCGATATTACACTAGCGGAATCTGGATCAGTCGTTTTATTTAGTGAAAAAGGAAAAGGTAGATCTGTAAGTCTACTACCAGCAACCTATATTGCTATTATTCCAAAGAGTTCAATTGTTCCGCGGATGTCACAAGCAGCTACTAAAATACATCAAATGGCTCAAAAAGGCAGAATTCCATCGTGTATTAACTTTATTTCGGGACCAAGTAATAGTGCTGATATTGAGTTAAATCTAGTTGTAGGTGTTCATGGACCTATTAAAGCGACTTATATCATTGTAGATGATAAATAAAAAACAAAAGCATCGGTTTTCCGATGCTTTTTGTTTCGGCACGTATTATCTATTTTGCTATTTTCTCTAAATTTCCATTTTTGTCCATTCTAAACTTAGGTGCTTGTACTTGCTCTTCCTCATCTTGAAGGAGGGCCATTCTGCGTGCACGGTTCATAATTTGAATTAATGATTGATAGTCTTCTTCAACGACACGATGATCGTTTTCAAGCTTAGAAAACTTCGCTTCTAATTCCTTTTTTTCAGTCATAAGTTGTAAGTTTTCTTTCATTAACTTTTCATTTTCTTTTCTTAATTCTAATGAACTACCTTCCTTTGATGCTAATGATTGAATGAAGTTAAGTACGTCTTTGAGACTAATACTTTGTTGTTGATACGCTGCAACTTTTACTTCAGGTGCTGTCATAGTTGGCATCACTGTAGCTTCCATTTGCGTTGAATGGATTGTAGTAGGTTTATAAGACATTCTTCGTTTCATTTCTTTTCGTTGTTTTTTTGCTAGTTTTATTGCCTCATTGTATTGATTTCTAACTACTGCATTCCAGCGGAAACCACATGCTGCCGATGTACGGTTTAATTCATCGCCCACTTCGTCAAACGCTTTTAACTGGGTTCCACCTTCTCTTATATGGCGTAATACCGTTTCAGCAAGTAGTAAATCATCCTCTGATGACCAAGCATCCTGTCTAATTTTCATAATAAAATTCAGCTCCTTAAATCATTTCTATTTTTCTATCCATTGTTAAAATGTTAAATGGTTAATTGTTTAGTAATACTTTTGCCAGCTTTTGTTTGAAATATACATAGACTAGCTAAAATTTTTGATAACATCCTTCCTGCATGGATGAAATTAAAGAACTTCTTGAAAATAAAACTAGCTTTACTGTAAATTCTTCTGTCAAACTACTTAGTATAAGACGTATATAATAGATGAAATAACTGAATGTTAGGATAAAATAGTAGAGACGCTAAAAGGAGCTGTTTTACATGAATATGTGGGATCAGATATTCAGTGCAGAAGGGTATAAGTAGAATGTTATGAAGGTAAGCATCATCATGGGCTCTCCCATGTCATTCAGGCGGTAGTAGAAAAGCCATTGTAGAGTTGAGAGTTTGAGCTATGCTTCAAAGCATAACCCATTAAATAACTCTACAATCTAACTAGTTCTTCCGTTGTTCAAAATACTGCAAACGTTTGTTAACGGTTAATTCATAGCCGTTAAGAGAAGGATTATAAAAGCGTTTATTCAACATATGGTCTGGTAAGTATTGCTGTGGCACATAATTTTTTTCATAGTCATGAGGATATTTATAGCCAATACCGTGACCTAATTCTTTTGCGCCTTTATAGTGCGCATCTCTTAAATGAACCGGAATATCGCCTGTCTTTTCCTTTTTTACTGCTTCGAGTGCTTTGTCAATGCCGACGATTACGGCATTACTTTTCGGTGCTGTTGCTAAATAAAGGGCAGCTTCTGCTAATGGAATTCTCGCTTCAGGCATACCGACAAAGTTGACGGCGTAAGCGGCAGCTTGAACGATGAGCAGGGCATTTGGGTCTGCTAATCCAATATCTTCAGCAGCATGAACATAGAGCCTTCTTGCGATAAATTTTGGGTCTTCTCCTGCATAAAGCATCTTGGCAAGCCAATATAGCGTGGCATCTGGATCAGAACCGCGAATGCTTTTAATAAAAGCAGAAATTGTATCGTAATGGTTATCGCCCTTTTTGTCGTAACGGACGATCCGTTTTTGAATTGATTCCTCGGCAATTCGTAATGTAATGGAGATTTCTCCGTCTGAATTTTGATTCGTTGTTAAAATAGCGAGCTCTAATGCGTTTAAAGCTGACCTGGCATCACCATTTGCGACATTAACAATATGATTTAAGGCTTCATCGGTAATCTGAATTTGATAGTCTCCAAAACCGCGTTCCTTGTCTCGAAGCGCTACAGCTAAAATCTCTTTAATATCTTTATCAGTATGAGGTTTTAATTGGAAAAGACGGGAGCGAGAAAGCAAGGCTTGATTGATCTCAAACATCGGGCTTTCTGTTGTCGCACCAATTAATATCACAGTGCCGTCTTCAACATTTGGTAATAATGCATCTTGTTGACCTTTGTTGAAGCGGTGGATTTCGTCGATAAATAAAACAGTTTTTTGCTCGTACATTAATAGTCTTTCTTTCGCTAAGTCAATGACTTTTCTAATATCAGCTATTCCAGCTGTAACAGCATTTAACTGCTCAAATGTGGCAGAGGTTGAGTTTGCGATGACTTTTGCAATTGTCGTCTTTCCAGTTCCTGGTGGTCCGTAAAAAATCATTGGTGTTAAGCGGTCAGCTTCAATTGCCCGTCTAAGTAACGTTCCCCTCCCGAGTATATCTTCTTGACCAATGACCTCATCAATTGTTCTAGGACGCATCCTACTTGCTAATGGGCCTTTTACACGTTCTTTTTGCTCGGACGAATAATTAAATAAATCCACTGTTCTTCACCTTCTTTAACAGTCTTTTGAGTCAGAATAACTGATGAGATTACGAATTGCAACGATTATCTACATCTTCTAATACTTCCCAACAATTTCGCAAATCGTGATATAATTAATGGTGATATGTACAGATTAGTAGCAAGGCTACGAGGGGATGACACAACCGTGGGAGCAGACAAGAACAGAATACGTAAGAGATGGGTAATTTTTTTAGTAGGTTTGCTTGTTATGTCGTTAGGGATTGTCTTAATGATTGAGGCTAACCTAGGAGTTGCACCTTGGGATGTTCTCCACATAGGTTTAACGAAACAAATTGGACTTACAGTTGGTTCATGGTCAATAATTGTAGGATTTTGTATAATAGCTATAACGAGTATAATAACAAAAGAATGGCCACAGTTTGGTGCGTTTTTTAACATGTTGCTTGTAGGTGTTTTTATTGATATTTTTCGGATATTTATTAATACTCCCGCCACAACAATAGGACAATATGTTATGCTCTTGATTGGAGTAATTGTTTGCGGTTATGGTATTGGCCTCTATATAGCTCCTAAGTGTGGAGCAGGGCCGAGAGATAGTTTAATGATAGCTATTACTGAGCGTAGTGGTTGGAAAGTTCAGCATGTTCGTTTCGTCATGGAGATTGTTGTGCTAATCATTGGTTGGGTTTTAGGTGGTCCTGTGTTTATAGGAACAATTGTATTTAGTGTCACGATTGGTAATGTAGTAGGTTTTACGTTGCCGCAATGTCAACGTTTAGTAGATGGAATGATAGAAAGAGGGATAAAAGTTGAAAATATCGACAAAGGGACGTTACGGGTTAACGATTATGATGGCGTTAGCAAAGAAGCAAGGTGAAGGGCCTGTATCATTAAAATCAATTGCGAAAGACCATGATTTATCAGAACATTATTTAGAGCAATTAATTGCCCCACTGCGCAACGCACTTTTAGTAAAAAGTATTCGCGGTGCATATGGCGGCTACATGTTAGCAAAAGAAGCAGATAAAATAACTGCAGGAGACATTATTCGTGTTCTAGAAGGTCCTATTAGTCCTGTAGAAGTATTAGAAGACGAGGAACCTGCAAAGCGAGATCTTTGGATTAAAATAAGAGATGCTGTTAAAAATGTTTTAGACAACACAACATTAGCTGACCTAGCTAACTACGAAGATAAAGGAAACCAAGAATACTATATGTTTTATATTTAGTCCATAATAATGTAGAATGTAAAATTCAGAATGGAGAATTGTTAAGAGGCTAGATAGCAATTAACATTTGATTCTACATTCTATATTGATTATTAAGAAGGTGCAAAAATAATTATGAAATCTATATATGTAGATCATGCTGCTACTTCGCCAACTCATCCAGCGGTTGTAGACGCAATGCTTCCGTATTTTTATGAAAACTTTGGGAATCCATCAAGTATTCATCAATACGGACGGAAAACGAGACAAGCACTTGATGAAGCTAGAAGTTTTTTAGCTAAAACGATTAATGCTAATGAAAAAGAAATTATCTTTACGAGTGGTGGTACTGAAGCTGACAATTTAGCAATCATCGGTTATGCCACAGCAAATATGAAAAAAGGCAAACATATTATTTCAACTTCGATTGAACATCACGCCCTTTTGCATACTTGTCAGTATTTAGAGAAAAAGGGTTTTGAAATTACGTATCTAAACGTTACAGAAAATGGAATGATTTCTTTAGATGAGTTAAAGAACTCAGTTCGCGAAGATACGATATTAGCTTCAATTATGTTTGGGAATAACGAGGTAGGAACAATTCAACCAGTTAAGGGAATTGGAGAATTTTTACATGGGAAGGGAATAGCCTTTCATACAGATGCAGTTCAAGCATATGGGATAGAAATTATTGATGTGCAAGAAATGCATATTGATTTTTTAAGTGTATCAGCTCATAAAGTTAATGGACCAAAAGGGGTTGGTTTTCTTTTCGCAAATAGCGAAAAAAAAATCTATCCGAGTGTATTTGGCGGTGATCAAGAAAGAAAACGCCGTGCTGGCACAGAAAATGTTGCGGGAATTATCGGCATGAAAGAAGCTGCTAAAATTGCATTTAGAGAAAGAGAAGCGAAAAGGGAACAATATCTAACTTTTCGCACGCGGATGTTAGCCATTTTTGATGAGTTTGATCTCGAATATACTTTGAATGGGGACAAGGTTTCTTTTCTACCGCATATATTAAATGTTAGCTTTCATGGGGTAGGAGTTGAGTCTTTATTAGTTAATCTTGATCTAGCAGGAATCGCGGCATCTAGTGGCTCTGCTTGCACCGCTGGAAGTCTGGAACCTTCTCACGTACTAGCAGCCATGTTTCCAAACGATCAAGAAAGAACGATGTCTGCGGTTCGATTTAGTTTTGGGTTAGGGAATACTTTTGCGGAAATAGAGCGAGTTGCTCATGAAATAGTGAAGATTGTTCGCCGAATTAAACAGTAATTGAGAGGTGGTGGGGTCATGCTACAAAACGAAAAAGCCCCTAAAGATACAAGAGTTGTTGTAGGAATGTCAGGTGGGGTGGATTCATCTGTTGCGGCATACCTCTTGAAAGAGCAAGGTTATGATGTAATTGGAATTTTTATGAAAAATTGGGATGATACAGATGAAAACGGAGTTTGTACGGCTACTGAAGATTACAATGACGTGATCCGTGTTTGTAATCAGATTGGGATCCCTTATTATGCAGTCAATTTTGAGAAACAATATTGGGACAAGGTATTTACTTACTTTTTAGATGAATATAAAGCAGGTAGAACTCCTAATCCAGATGTTATGTGTAATAAAGAAATTAAGTTTAAAGCTTTTTTAGAACACGCGATGAGTCTTGGTGCCGATTATCTAGCAACAGGACATTATGCTAGAGTCGAGTTTCGCGATGGTGAATATAAAATGCTGCGCGGAGTAGATGACAATAAAGACCAGACGTATTTCTTAAATGCCTTGGGACAAGAGCAATTATCAAAGACGATGTTTCCGATCGGAAATTTACCAAAGAAAGAAGTCCGAGAAATTGCTCAAAAAGCAGAACTTGCGACAGCCAATAAAAAAGATAGTACTGGTATCTGCTTTATCGGAGAACGAAATTTTAAAGAATTTTTAAGCCAGTTTTTACCTGCACAACCTGGAGAAATGCAAACGTTGGAAGGTGAAATAAAAGGAAAACATGAGGGCTTAATGTATCACACGCTGGGCCAAAGGCACGGTCTTGGAATCGGTGGTTCCGGTGAACCTTGGTTTGTTGTTGGCAAGGATCTAGAAAAAAATGTGCTCCATGTCGCTCAAGGTTTTCATCATCCAAGTCTATATTCTGAAGGATTAACAGCGATTGGAATTAATTGGGTAAGTGACAAACCCAAACCTGAAACGTTTCATTGTACAGCAAAATTCCGCTATCGCCAGCCAGACATGGGCGTTACGGTTCATCAGGAAGTTGATGGGAATTTGAAGGTTATCTTTGATGAACCGCAGCGGGCAATAACACCAGGACAAGCAGTTGTCCTTTATGATGGCGATGAATGCCTAGGTGGGGGAACAATAGATAAAGTAATTAAAAATGTGGACTGATCCTAATTACAATTGGGACAGTCTTTTTTTCAGAAAAAAGTAAAAATAATCTTAAAAGGGGCTATCACGATGGACAATATTATTAAAGCAAATCAATTCATTCAAGAAGGAAAATTAGAAGAAGCCGCGAAGATATTAAACGAAGCCATTCAAGAAAATCCAAACGATACAGTTGCATATGTTAACTTCGGTCACTTACTCTCAATTATTGGAGAAAAGGAACGAGCGATAGCTTTCTATCAAAAGGCAATAGAAATCGATCAAACGATGGCGACTGCTTATTACGGTGCAGGAAATACATATTATGATCAAGAAATGTTTGAAGAGGCCGTTGGAATGTTTAAAGAAGCTATTGCTAATGGTTTAGTGGAAGCTGATGCTTACTTTATGCTCGGGCTTTGTTATTATAATTTGGGGAACTTGCCTCATGCGTTAGCAAACCTGCTTACGGCAACTGAGAAAAATCCGACTGATATTGATGCAATGTTTCAATATGGTCTAACGCTCGCACAAACAGAACAGGTTGATGAAGCGATTTCTGTCCTTGAAAAAGTAATAAAACTAGATGAAAATCATGCTGATGCATACTATAATTTAGGTGTAGCTTATGCGTTTAAAGAAGATATCGAAAAAGCATTAGCTAGTTTTGAGCAAGCGTTAAAAATCCAGCCCGGTCATCTCCTTGCAGGAAACGGAAAAAAGCAACTAGAGGCGCTACTCTAAACAAATAAACAAGGAAAATGGTTTTTGAGGTAATGATAATAGTATGAGTAAAACTAGGCATAACAATCTAAGGAGAGCCAGTTTTACTAAAAAAGAGGTTATGAAAATGATTGAAGAAAATCACACAGATAGCCCCTTTATTAAAGGAGAGCTCGTTACCGTTATTTATTCGAATGAAGAAAACTTTTATACTGTTGCAAGGGTTAAAGTTCATCATACGAATGTAGAGCTCTTTGAAAAGGTAATTGCTATTGTTGGCACGCTCCCAAAGTTAGATGAAGAGCACCAATACACGTTTTATGGAAAATTAATCGAGCATCCAAAGTTTGGTCAGCAGTTTCAAGTCAGCAGTTTCGAAAAAGAAGTTCCTAAAACAACAGAAGGAATTATTCGCTATTTAAGTAGCGAACGATTTAAAGGGATTGGTCGAAAAACGGCAGAGGCTATTGTTGACAAGCTAGGAGACCAAGCAATTTCTAAAATTGTTGAGGATAAAAATGTCCTGAAAAAAATAGCATCTCTTAAGGATGATAAAATTCAACTAATTTATCATCAGGTGATTGAGCATCAAGGAATCGAACAAGTTTTAATTGAGCTTTATAAATATGGTTTTGGTCCACAACTTGCGATGAAAATTTTTCAAGCCTATAAAGAAGAAACATTACAAGTTATTAAAAATAATCCATATCAGCTTATTTATGATGTCGAAGGAATAGGGTTTGCTAAAGCAGATGCATTAGGGCAAGTACTTGGTTTTACGAAAGACCAACCAGAGCGAATTCATGCTGGTTGTCTACATATTGTTCAAGAAATGTCACTATCAGAAGGACATGTTTATTTAGTTAGGGATGAGCTTATTTTAGAAGCAATTACCTTACTTAGCGATTATAGCTATTCGATATCTAAACAAGAGGTTGAACAGCAACTTCTATATTTAGAAGAAGAAGGTCAGCTAATTGTTGAAGGCGAGAACGTCTACTATCCTTCGTTATTCTTTGCTGAAAAAGGACTTGTGACAAATATTACTAAACTACTAACGAACACAGAGCAAATAGATGAGTTTCCAGAAGCAGAATTTTTAAAAGCAATCGGTGAGACTGAAGATGAATTAAAAATTGAATATGCGCAATCACAAAAGGAGGCAATCAAAACAGCATTGCAATCAGCAATGATGATTTTAACTGGAGGGCCAGGAACTGGGAAAACGACTGTAATAAGAGGGATTGTCGAGTCTTATGCGAAACTCCATGGACTTTCTTTAAATAAAAAAGATTACGGTAAAACTAATCCTTTTCCAATTATTTTAGTTGCCCCAACCGGAAGAGCGGCAAAACGAATGTCTGAAGCAACAGGCTTACCAGCAGAAACAATTCATCGTCTGTTAGGCTGGAAAGGTGGGCATTCTGGGTTTGAGAAAGATGAAGACAATCCAATTGAAGGAAAGTTGTTAATTGTTGATGAAGTTTCAATGGTTGACATTTGGCTTGCGAACCAGCTTTTTAAATCATTGCCAAGCTCAATTCAGGTTATATTAGTTGGTGACGAAGACCAGCTTCCGTCTGTAGGACCTGGACAAGTGTTAAGTGAATTACTTCATTCAAAGGTCGTTCCGACAGTAAATCTTGTTGATATTTACCGCCAATCTAAAGAATCGTCAATCATACAGCTAGCCCATAAAATGAAAGAAGGTCATTTGCCAGATGATATTACAGAAGCGAAAGTAGACCGTCGGTTTTTTCCATGTAGTCAGGAACAGGTTATTTCTGTCATCGAGCAAATTTGCCAAAATGCCATTAAAAAAGGCTATACAGCAAAGGACATTCAAGTGCTAGCGCCTATGTATCGAGGCAATGCCGGAATCGAAGCCCTAAATGTAAAACTGCAAAATATCTTTAATCCGAAAAAAGAAAAACAACGGGAGATTGTTTTCGGAGATGTAGTCTACCGAGTCGGTGATGTTGTTTTGCAGCTTGTAAACAATCCTGAGGAAAATGTTTTTAATGGGGATAGAGGAGAAATAGTAGCGCTATTTTACGCTAAGGAAAATGTTGAAAAACAAGATCAATTAATCATCTCTTTTGATGGCATTGAGGTTACCTACACTAAACAGGATTTAAATCAAATAACATTAGCATATTGCTGCAGTGTTCATAAATCACAAGGCAGTGAATTTCCGATCGTAATTATGCCAATTGTAAGGGGGTATTATCGGATGTTGCGTCGTAATTTAGTTTATACAGGAATTACAAGGGCGAAGGAATACTTGATATTGTGTGGTGAAGTTCAGGCATTTCAGACTGCAATTCAGCAACAGAATGAGATGAAGCGAAATACGATGCTTAAGGAAAAACTCATCATAAATGTAGAAGCTAGAACACCTTGATCTGTTGTTATCTTATTGATTGGAATTAGTTACCCAGCATGTTTGGCCGATTTTAACAAATGATATAAATGTTCGGAAAGGTGGGGGAGTTACTTTGCGAACGTTTTCCGTTCTTAATGGTTTATCCGTTGTTTCTTTAAAAGGTGGAAAAGAAATCGGTAAGGTTATCGATTTGTTATTTCATGAAACGAATGTGGCAGGTTTTCTTATTGATAAGAATGGTTGGTTAAACAGCCACCTTTTTGTACCTTTAGAAAATATCGATGCAATAGGACGCGATGCTTTAGTCATTTCCGATAGTAAAAAGCTATCGAACTATGATCAAAAGCATTTTCCATATCATTCACTTCATAATGGAAATAGCAAAATTTTTGGGAAAACATTAATGTCATCTGAAGGGGAAAAGTTGGGCTTGGTAGAAGATGTATATTTTAATGAAAAATTGGGCAATATCGTAGGGTATGAGGTGACAGACGGTTTTATCGCTGATTTAAAAGAGGGGAAACGAGTGTTGAAATCAACAGCTCCCTTGACAGTTGGTGAAGATGTTCTAGTCATCGATTTAAATTGTTAAGGGAGGACCCCTACGATGCGTTGTCCTAATTGCAAAGGAAAAGATATTGGGAAAATTGGTACAAATCAATATTATTGCTGGCATTGTTTTATTGAATTAACTATCGTAAACGGACGATTTTCACTACACCAAGTTGAAGAAGACGGAAGTTTAAGCTCACTTGATGATCTTTTTGAAGATGAAGATATGAGCGTTGAAAGTAGTTAATTAACTATCGTTCATCAAGTGTTAGAGGGGAATTTGACCAAAGAAGTCATTGGAATTACACTCTAAAATTGGTGGTGAATGAATTGCGTACAACAACATTAATTGCTATAGGTTTAGGTGCAGCCGCAGTTACAATGATGGATCCAAAACGTCGCAAAAGAATGATGCGAATGATGGAACCAATGACAAATAACATTGAATTTGCTGAAATGATGCCTTCAAAGCAAACAATTCAAAAACTTCAAAAGCGTATGATGCGTACGTTTTCTTAAAATTCGATGAAGCCCCTAGTTGATGCTAGGGGTTTTTATCATGAGTAAGATGGTATTTGAGTTAAATAACAAATGTCTAGATGCAAAACACAAACAGTATATTGTGGTAGCTTGGCTAACAAGAGCACGTGCGAATTCTAATTTTTGCTTTTCAATTTGCCTTATAATTTATCAGCTTTTGTTTAACAATAACATTAGCTTGGATAAAAATGGGGTGTTTTTTTGGAACCATTATCAATGAAATGGCTTATCCGTTTCGTTAGTTTGTTAGTTATATTTTTGTGCGGCTATGTATTTTTATTACTTGCTCCAATTTGGAACCCTGTTTTATTAGTAATCGTAAGGGTAGCTACGCCCTTTCTAATTGCTGGTGTTATTACTTACTTATTACACCCGATTGTTGAACAGATGAAGAGTCTTGGTGTTCCAAGGACGATTTCAATTTTGCTTATCTATATTGTATTTATGATTTTTCTAGCTTATTTATTAATGAAAGGTACACCTTATATTATTGAGGAGTTAAAAGACTTAATTGAAAACATTCCACAATTCATTAACGTATACCGAAATGTTGTTAGTAATTTTTATCAGCAAACTTCAACGATGCCTGACGGGTTTCGCATAAAAGTAGAAGGCTTTTTTACAAATATAGAGGGAATCGCTGCTGAAGGTGTTGTAGGTACAGTTGAAAGTTTAGGGGGCTTAGTTGATTATTTTTTAATGGCTATTATTATCCCGTTTTTAATTTTCTATTTACTAAAAGATTTTGATTTACTAGAAAAAACAGCTTGGTATTTAACACCCCGTAAATGGAGAAAATCTGGCAGAGAATTAGTAAGAGATATTAATGTATCCTTAGGGAACTACATAAGAGGACAACTTTTAGTTTGCTTAGTAGTTGCGATCATCGCCTCAATCGGACTTTGGATAGTTGGAATGCCTTATGCAGTCATCTTGGGTATTTTTATTGGAATTACAAACATCATTCCGTATTTTGGTCCAATCATAGGGGCTGTCCCAGTAGCGATTATTGCTTTTACAGAATCTTTTCAACTTGTATTACTAGGCCTAGTTGTTAATTTTGGTATTCAGTTAATTGAGGGAAATATTCTATCACCATTAATTGTCGGGAAAAGTTTACATATGCACCCGATTTTAATCATGTTCGCTTTAATTGTTGGAGGCGAAGTAGGTGGGATTATTGGATTAATTGTAGCCGTCCCAATCTTAGCGATTTTGAAAGTGATTATTATGCATGTCCGCGAAGCATTACAGAAAAAATCTAAGAAAGAAGTTGAATTATAACTACTAGTAGTGGAAGCAGTGATTATTAAGTTGTCAGGCTAATATTGACAAAGGTTAGTACCATAACTATAATGACTTCTATAAGCAAAATAATGAAAACTTGATGAAGGAACCCTTTATTAAAGACCATCTATAAAAGGAAAGTTTACTTTTCTTAAGCAGAGAGGAATTTCCATGGCTGAGAGAAATTCTAGATGAAGATTAATAAATAGCTACTCCTGAAAGCAGGCGAAAACCTGCCGGCTAAAAACCGTTATCTAGACTAAGGTGATGAACAGATTTTCGTTCATAACTAGGGTGGTACCGCGTGAGTTCAGCTCTCGTCCCTGTTTGGGATGGGGGCTTTTTCTATTCACATTTTTATTCAGCATATTAAAACATAATCAAAGGGAGGCAAAAAAAATGAAACGCTTAACTTCTGTTGAAGTGAGACAAATGTTTTTAGATTTTTTTAGAGAGAAAGGACATGCTATAGAACCGAGTGCGTCACTTGTACCACATGAAGATCCATCACTACTTTGGATTAATAGCGGTGTAGCAACGTTAAAGAAATACTTTGATGGACGTGTCATTCCTGATAACCCTAGGATTACAAATGCCCAGAAGTCGATTCGAACAAATGATATTGAAAATGTCGGAAAAACAGCACGTCACCACACGTTTTTTGAGATGCTAGGAAACTTCTCAATTGGTGACTATTTCAAAAGGGAATCAATTGATTGGGCTTGGGAGTTTTTAACAAGTGAAAAATGGATTGGTTTTGAAGCAGATAAACTTTCAGTCACAGTTCATCCAGAAGATCATGAGGCTTATGAGATTTGGAACAAAGAAATTGGTATTCCAGAGGAAAGAATTATTCGTTTGGAAGGAAACTTTTGGGATATAGGAGAAGGGCCAAGTGGACCTAATACAGAAATTTTTTATGATCGTGGCCCAAAGTATGGAAGCGATGATCTTGATCCAGAGCTTTACCCAGGTGGAGAAAATGAACGGTATTTAGAAGTTTGGAATCTTGTGTTTTCACAGTTCAACCATAATCCTGATGGAACATACACACCGTTACCAAAGAAAAATATTGATACGGGAATGGGACTTGAAAGAATGGTTTCAATTGTTCAAGACGTCCCAACTAATTTCGATACTGATCTTTTTGTGCCAATCATTAAGGCAACAGAACAAATCTCAGGAACTTCTTATGGGTCAAATAAAGAGAATGATGTATCGTTTAAAGTAATTGCAGATCATGTTCGAACTGTAAGTTTTGCGGTCGCTGATGGAGCTCTTCCTTCAAATGAAGGACGTGGCTATGTCCTTAGACGCTTGCTTCGTAGAGCAGTACGCTATGCAAAATTGATCAATATTCATCGTCCCTTTATGTATGAGTTGGTTCCAGTAGTTGCTGAGATTATGGTCGATTTTTATCCAGAGGTAAAGGGGAAAACTGAGTTTGTTCAGAAGGTGATTAAGAATGAAGAAGAGCGTTTCCATGAAACATTAAATGAAGGCTTAACCATTTTATCAAAAGTAATCGAACAAGCAAAAGAAGCGAATAAAAAGATGATATCTGGTGAAAGTGTTTTCCGACTCTATGATACGTACGGGTTCCCAGTAGATTTAACAGAAGAATATGTAGAGGAAGCTGGGTTGACAATTGACAGAAATGGTTTTGAACTGGAGATGGAGAAGCAAAGAGAAAGAGCACGTGCCGCCCGTCAAACCGGTGATTCAATGCAAACGCAAGACAGTGTCTTTGGTGAATTAAAAGTTGAAAGTGAATTCGTTGGTTATGAAAACCTCTCTGCTACTTCATTGATTGAAGCTATGATTAAAGATAAGCAGCTAGTAACTGAAGCAAGTGTAGGTGACATAATTAAAGTAATCGTTGATAAAACGCCTTTTTATGCTGAAAGTGGTGGGCAAGTTGCTGATAGAGGTACAATGAAAGCAGAAGGCGTTCTACTTCAAGTTGAAGATGTCCAAAAAGCACCTAATGGACAAAATCTCCATACAATAAAGGTTATTGAAGGAACGGTTAGAACAGGAATGAAGCTCACTTCAACCGTTGAAGAAACAGAGCGTATCGGTATTGTTAAAAATCATACAGCGACTCATATTCTTCATCGAGCTTTAAAAGATACTTTAGGCGAGCATGTTAACCAAGCTGGATCGTTAGTCTCTGAAAACCGTTTACGTTTTGACTTTTCTCATTTTGGTCAAGTAACCGTTGAAGAGCTAGCCAAAATAGAAGCTATTGTTAATCAAAAGATATGGGATGCTATCTCTGTAAATATATCTAATAAGCAAATTACTGAGGCGAAGGCAATGGGAGCCATGGCGTTATTCGGTGAAAAATATGGGGACGTAGTCCGTGTTGTCCAAGTCGGAGATTATAGTCTTGAGCTATGTGGCGGTTGCCATGTGAAAAATACAGCTGAGATTGGTCTATTTAAAATCGTCTCTGAGTCTGGAATTGGTGCAGGAATCCGCCGAATTGAAGCAGTAACAGGAAAAGGTGCATATGAGCACATGAATTCCCAAGTCGAGTTATTAAAAGAAGCGGCAAGCCTAGTAAAAGCTAATTTAAAAGACGTACCAGATAAAGTAGAGCAGCTACAATTACAAATTCGCAAGTTACAACGTGAAAATGAATCTTTAGGAGCAAAATTAGGGAATATGGAAGCAGGTGGACTTATTGATAACGTTATTAAGGTCAATAATGTCTCTGTGATTGCCCAAATTGTAAATGTTGCCGACATGGATAGTATTCGTGGACTTGTTGATACATTAAAAAACAAGCTAGGTTCAGGTATTGTTGTTCTAGGTGCTGTCAATACTGGGAAAGTAAATATTGTTGCTGGAGTCACGAGTGACTTAATAAAGAATGGGTACCATGCAGGAAATATAGTGAAAGAAGTCGCCACACGTTGCGGCGGTGGCGGTGGCGGTCGACCAGATATGGCTCAAGCCGGAGGGAAAAATCCAGAAAAGCTTCAAGAAGCCTTGGATTTTGTACCAGAATTTCTGAAAACAATTTCCTAAATAATTCATGTTAGTGTACAATATGGGTAATAGAATTTTTTGTCCACTATTGATCTTTCAAAAGATCAATAATGGACTGTAGGGAAAGAGGTGTTTGTGATGAGTTCAATGGATAATACGATGAAATTTAATTTCCAAGATTACTCGGAAGATACGAATGTGCAAGATGTACTACTAACTGTATACGAAGCGTTGGAGGAGAAGGGCTATAATCCAATAAACCAGATTGTCGGTTATTTATTGTCAGGAGACCCTGCTTATATTCCAAGGCATAAAGATGCAAGATCATTAATTCGTAAGCATGAGAGAGATGAACTGATTGAAGAATTGGTAAAATCGTATTTATCACAGCACCAAGAGGAGTAATATGAGAACATTAGGATTAGATGTAGGTACGAAAACGATCGGCGTGGCAGCAAGTGATGAATTAGGATGGACCGCACAAGGTGTCGAGACCATTAAAAGAGACAGTGAAAATCCTCAAAGTGATTGGGATAAATTAAGCAAACTAATTACAGATCTAGATATTAATAAAGTAGTAGTTGGCTTACCTAAAAACATGAATGGCACAATAGGTCCTAGTGGCGAAGCGTGCCAGCAATTTGCTGAAGAGGTGAAACAGCGATTTGCACTACCGGTTATCTTGTGGGATGAGCGTTTAACGACAGTTGCTGCTGAGAAGATGCTTATAGCTGCAGATATGAGTCGTAAAAAGCGAAAGAAAGTCATTGATAAAATGGCAGCGGTTATGATCTTGCAAGGATACTTAGATTCATCATCATAATGTAATACGAATGCAAACAAGGAAATATGTCAATATTAACTTATGAGTATTTAAAAGCATTTTGAAATATAAAAAATGAGGTGTTATTGTGGAAAATGCAGAAAGAGAACGTATAATTATTCCCGATGAAAACGGAGATGAGCATTTATTTGAAGTATTATTTACATTTGATGTAGATGAAACGGGTAAGTCATACATGGTTTTAATCGCAGTTGGTGATGAAGATAGTGATGATGAAGAAGTAGAAGTACATGCGTTCCGTTATGAAGAAACTGGTGAAGGCGATGATGATTTATCGCTTATCCCAATTGAAACTGACGAAGAATGGGAAATTGTTGAGGAAATGCTTAACACATTCCAAGAAGGCGAAGATGAAGACGAAGACGAGTAAAATGTTTAACTAGACAGTTCTCCTTAGGGAGGGCTGTTTTTTTTTTTTGAGAGAGATTCTTAAAGAAAAAACAGTTTAATACTTACCGACTCATTTGTTAATTAATTGATTTTACAATATTATTCCACATATTTAATGAAATTTTGTTGAAATATAGTATAATAGGAGTGTTGTACTAAAAAGAGTGCAAAATGAATCTATAAAAAAATCCTCTATAGCACAACTTGAGGGGGAGGAAAATAATGTCTTCAGAAGAAAACACAAAAAAATCAATGCAAGAAATTAAAAAGCAGTTGTTAAAAGAACGTCAGGAAGAAGCAAGTATTGTTAGGAAAATAGTATTAGTTTGTTTGTTTTTGCTTATGATCGCCTTTGGTGTTGCAAGTACCTCGGCCTATTATTATGTTAAAGGGGCACTAGAGCCTGTTGACGAAACAAGTGAAGACCTGGTAAGTATTGATATTCCTATTGGTTCAACGCCTACTAGAATTGGAATTATTTTAGAAGAAAACGGACTCATTTATAATGCTAGTTTCTTTCGTTATTATGTCCGATATAAGAATGAATCAGGCTTTCAGGCAGGAAACTATCAGTTATCCAAATCTATGACTATGGATGAAATGATTGCAGCATTAAAAGAGGGAACTATTCTCCAAGAATATGCGTTGTCATTTACTGTTCCTGAAGGAAGATGGCTTGAAAATGTCTTAAAGGTGATTTCTGAAAATACTGATCATACAATTGAAGAACTCGAAGAGAAGGTTTTAGATCGTGAATATCTTGAGAACTTAATTGCTCGTTACCCAATTTTATCAGAAGATATTTTAGATAGTCGGATAAGATGGCCATTAGAAGGTTATTTATTCCCTTCTCGATATGATTTTCTTGAAGAAAACCCTTCTATTGAAACGATTATCGAAGCAATGATAGAAAGAACGGAACAAGTTCTTAGAAAATATTCTGCTGAAATTGAAGAAAATGATTATAACATTCATGAAATTTTGGCACTCGCTTCGATCATTGAGGGTGAGGCTCAGAAAACTGAAGATCGTTATACTATCTCAGGAGTTCTTTATAATCGTTTAAAAATCAATATGGCCTTACAGGTAGACCCTACTGTTGCCTATGCTCACGGAACACATTTGTCTAGGACAATGATCAAAGATACTACTATAGATTCACCATATAATACGTATCGTTATCCCGGAATCCCGGTTGGACCAATTAATAACCCAGGTGAAGCATCAATAAAAGCAGCAGTACAACCAGAAGAACATAAATATCTTTATTTTTATGCAGATAGTACAGGAAAGGTTCACTACACCGAAACTTTCCAGCAGCATCAAGAGATTATTAGGCAATATCGTGATAATTAGGAAAAAGTGATAAAGTGAAAGAGCACACTTTTTCCTTGCAGGACATTTGCTAGTCGGAGCTAACCGGGGAAAAAGTAGACTTTTTCCTAGGGCGCTATGCGCTTTTCTTAGAGAGTGTGATTAATTCGCATTCTCTTTCTGTTTGTGTTACAATAAATCGTTCTTTTAGATGTATAGATTTTATATAAGGAGGCTTTTCTCATGGTCTCGGAGGAAGTAAGTGGATATTTAAGCTCTTTAATAAAACCGAGAAACTCATTATTAACTGAAATGGAGCAATATGCCGAGGAACATGAAGTTCCAATTATGGATATTGTTAGTATCGAAGCGATGTTACAAATTCTTTCATTTGCTGGGACGAGTAAAGTGTTGGAAATTGGAACAGCTATCGGTTATTCAGCTATGCGTGTTGCCCAGAGACTTCCTCAATGTCATATAGTATCAATTGAAAGAGATGAGGAACGTTATCTAATAGCAAAAGAGTTTATTAAAAGAGCGAATCTTGAAAGTCGTGTTACCCTAATATTTGGTGATGCCCTCGAAGTGGCTTCTGAGATCAAGCAGTTTGGTACTTTTGACTGTTTGTTTATAGATGCTGCAAAAGGTCAATATAAACGGTTTTTTGAGCAATATAGCCCATTGGTAAAACAGAATGGTCTTATTGTAAGTGACAATGTGCTTTTTAAAGGTATCGTAGCAAATGAAGGTAAAATTGCTAAAGGGATACGGACAATGGTTACAAATTTACGAATTTATAATGAGATGTTAATGGCAAATGAGCAGTATGAGACGACCTTCTATCCAATAGGTGATGGAATGGCCATATCCAAGAAAAAATAGGTGGTGAAAACATGAAGAAACCTGAACTACTTGTAACGCCGACAAAAGTAGAGGATATTAGCAGATTAATAAAAGCAGGAGCAACGGCATTTATTATTGGTGAAGAAACATTCGGTTTACGCCTTGCTGGTGAATTTAAAAAAGATGATATTAGGGAAGCAGTTACGGTTGCACATCAATCTGCGGCGAAAGTATATGTTGCGATGAACGCACTCTTTCATAATGACAAATTACCGTTGCTACCAGACTATATATCATTTTTAGCTGAAATAGGTGTAGATGCCATTGTTTTTGGTGACCCTGCAGTATTAATGGTAGCTAGAGAAGTTGCCCCACAGATGAAGCTCCATTGGAATACAGAGACAACAGCTACTAACTACTTTACAGCAAATTATTGGGGCAAAAAAGGCGCTAAACGTGCAGTTATGGCCAGAGAAATTAATATGGATGCCATTGTTGAAACAAAGGAAAATGCAGAAGTTGAAATTGAAGTGCAAGTACATGGGATGACATGTATGTTTCAATCAAAACGAACTTTGCTTGGTAACTACATGGAGTTTCAAGGGAAAGACTTGAAAGTAGAAGGTCGGAGTAAAGATCGGACATTGATTTTACATGATCCTGAACGAGATGCTAAATACCCCATTTTTGAAGATGAAAATGGGACGCATATTATGAGTCCAAATGATATTTGTATTATTGATGAGTTAGAAGATATGCTTGAGGCAGGTGTAGATGCTTTTAAAATTGATGGCATTCTAAAAAGTGTTGACTACTTAGAGAAAGTCACTGCACTGTTTAATGAGGCCGTTGAGCTCTTCCTACGCGACCCGGACGCCTACCAAGATAAGAAATACTATTATTTGCAAGAAATTGAGAAAATTCAACCTGCGAATCGAAAATTAGATACTGGATTTTTCTTTAAAGAAACTGTTTATTAAGGAGGGGTTTTCGATGGAACAAATTTCGACTGTCACGCCAGAAGGAAAACGTGTGATACTGAAAAAGCCTGAGTTATTAGCCCCTGCTGGTAGCTTAGAAAAATTAAAAATTGCTGTACACTATGGCGCAGATGCAGTCTTTATCGGTGGTCAGGAATTTGGGCTCCGCTCAAACGCTGATAACTTTTCAATAGATGAAATGCGTGAAGGTGTTGAGTTTGCAAATAAATATGGGGCAAAAATTTATGTAACAACTAATATCTTTGCCCATAATGAAAATATGGAAGGTCTAGAGGAGTATTTGCGAGATCTCCAAGATGTGGGTGTAGCTGGTATCATTGTTGCTGATCCACTTATCATTGAAACATGTAAGAGAGTTGCGCCAAAAGTTGAAGTGCACTTAAGCACTCAGCAATCATTAACGAATTGGCAGGCAATCAAGTTTTGGAAGGAAGAAGGCCTTCATCGTGTGGTTCTAGCTCGGGAAGTAGGGTTAGAAGAAATGTTAGAAATGAAGAGAAACGTCGATATTGAGATTGAAACGTTTATACACGGTGCGATGTGTATTTCTTATTCGGGGCGCTGTGTCCTAAGTAACCATATGACTGCACGGGATTCTAATAGAGGTGGTTGTTGCCAATCTTGTCGTTGGGATTATGATTTATACGAACAAAAAGACGAAGAAAGTGTGATTGAAAATCCACTGTTTTCAGAACAAGACTTGCCTTTTTCAATGAGTCCAAAAGACCTAAACTTATTAGAAGGAATTCCAAAGGTGATTGAGGCTGGTATTGACAGTTTGAAAATTGAAGGTAGAATGAAATCAATTCATTATGTTGCGACTGTCACTTCTGTATACCGAAAAGTGATTGACGCATACTGTGCTGACCCAGATAATTTTAAAATGGATCCGAAATGGATTGCAGAATTAAACAAATGTGCAAACCGTGATACAGCTTCTTCTTTTTTTGAAAGTACACCAACCTACAAAGAACAATTATTTGGAAGAACTGAAGGAAAGAATACAACTTATGATTTTGCAGGACTTGTTTTAGAGTATGATCCAGAAACAGGAATTGTCACATTACAGCAACGAAATTACTTCAAACCTGGTGATAAAGTTGAGTTCTTTGGCCCAGAGATTGAAAACTTTACGGTTACTGTAGGAGATATTTTCGATGCGAAAACCGGGGAACAAATGGACGCGGCAAGGCATCCACTACAAATTGTAAAGTTTAAAGTGGACAAACCACTATTCCCTAATAATATGATGCGTAAAGGAGTATTATGATGACAAAGAAACCCGTTGTCATTGGTGTTGCCGGAGGAACAGGCTCAGGAAAAACAACGGTCGCCAGAGAAATTTATCAAAATTTTAAAGATAAATCAATATTAATGATTGAACAAGATGCATATTATAAGGATCAAAGTCATAAAACAATGGAAGAGCGTGTGCGTACAAATTACGATCATCCATTGGCTTTTGACAACGATTTGTTAATAGAACATTTACAAAAGCTACTAAATTATACTGAAGTTGAAAAACCAATTTATGATTATGCAAATCATACAAGAGCCCTACAGACAACTTTTGTTGAGCCAAAAGATGTTATTATCTTGGAAGGTATTTTAATTTTAGAAGATAAGCGTCTTCGTGATTTAATGGATATTAAGCTTTTTGTTGATACGGATGCTGATATTCGGATCATTAGAAGACTTGTCAGAGATATTGAAGAGCGAGGCAGAACATTAGATTCGGTCATACATCAATACACTTCAATTGTCAGACCGATGCATTTACAGTTTGTTGAGCCAACTAAACGTTATGCAGATGTTATTATCCCTGAAGGTGGGCAAAATCGTGTCGCAATTGATCTAATGGTGACAAAAATTAGAACAATCCTTGAAGAAAAAGAAATTTTGTAATAGCATAGGAAATAAGGTTTTCAATTTTTCCGTTGCACTAGATCTTATAAGATGTAATGAAAAGCTTGTGCATAACCGACTTTGGTGAATGCTAAGCTTTTCTCTATACATATAGTTGGCTGATATTACTTTATCCATTTTTACTTTTATAATTTTTGCTTAGAAATATTGAAAACCTTACCAAAGTGTATGAAAGCAAAACAATTACCAAATAGTAACTTAAATGTAGATAATTTTAAGGAGTGAAAGAACAAGATGAGTGAAGACAAAAAGTTTTATATGACGTTAAATGGGAAAGAAAAGTTGCAACAAGAATTAGATTTTCTAAAGAGTGAAAAAAGAAAAGAAGTAGTTGAGCGAATAAAAATTGCTCGTTCTTTTGGCGATTTATCTGAGAACTCAGAGTACGATTCAGCAAAAGAGGAACAAGCTTTTGTAGAAGGCCGTATTGTTACAATAGAAAAAATGATCCGCAATGCGGTAATCATAAAAGAAGATGAGACAAATTCTTCTGTTGTATCTCTAGGGAAATCGGTGAAGTTCAAGGAACTTCCGGATGGTGATGAAGAGATTTATACAATCGTTGGTAGTGCAGAGAGTGATCCATTCGAAGGAAAAATATCAAATGACTCACCATTGGCACAAAGCTTACTAGGTAAAACTGTTGGAGATAAAGTAACGGTTCAGACACCTGGTGGAGAAATGAAAGTTGAAATTTTAGAAATAAAATAAGGACTCATACACGCTTTTGTCAATTCGATGAGGCTGTCCCATAATCAAAAGCATCAGTCACCTCGCCTACTATAAATAGATTTTGTAGAAACATACAATTCTATCTATAGTATGACTTCGAGGTGCTCTGATACTTATGGGACAGTCTCATTTTTTTTTAGCTGAAAACAATGAAGCTTCGAAGTAAGATGATCATTAGTTTAACTAATTATCGGTCCTCTAAATTGAATAAACTCCGCTCAAAAAGTAACAATGGATAAAGTGGAGGTGGGCAGTGTGATTGTACATAAACGTATTGTTCAAATGTTAATTTTATTCAATTTGGTGTTGCTTTTATTTATGTTCAGACTGGCTTATGTGCAGCTCATTGCTACACATCATTTATCAAAATACGATGTGGATTTAGTAGAAGAAAGCATTAAACAAAGAACGAAAAAGTTTGTGTTGCATTCAGGAAGAGGATATTTTAAAGATCGACATGGTCAATCATTACATATGGACTATTATCCGAGTTTGATATTATTTCCATTTTTGAGAGAGCATTTTTGGCCAGTTGCCAAGGTGGCAGAAATCTTAAAGGTTGATAGTCAAAAATTAATTGACGCAGTTTTAGATAAGAATGAGCCAATTCTATTTGAAATTAACGGGAAGCGTCGTGTCATTTCCACTGAGGAAATGAAAAAAATCAATGAGTTAAAAATCCCAGGTGTTTACGCTCAATACGTACAAGAACGCGTCGAAAATCTTGCACCACATTTAATCGGGGTTGTTGGTGAAAATGCCGATGAAATAAAACGAAGGTATGGAACACAAGTTGAGAACGGAACAATCTCACTCCATACTGAAATAGGTGTGTCAGGGATGGAACGAGCTTTTGACCCATTTTTAGTGTCCCAGGGAAGTTCTGAGTTGGCTTATTTTGTTGATAATTTAAATCGCCCCCTTTTCGGCTTCGATGTGCGTTACATGGCTCCAGCCGATCCTTACCACCCTACAGAAGTAATAACGACCATCGATAAGGAAATCCAAACTTTTGTTATGGACGCTTTACATGAAGTAGGAATTACTAAAGGTGGGGCAGTTATTATTGATGCTAATTCAAACGATCTTTTATCTCTTGTAAGTATGCCCACCTTTGATGTTCATTTTCCATTTGATGAGGGAGCCAAAAATCATATGGTGACAGCTTATACTCCAGGATCGATCTTTAAAATTGTTGTTGCAGCAGCTGCAATTGATCTAAACCTCGTCAATAAACTCGACGTATTTGATTGTAATAAAAATTTATATGGTGACAATGAAGAACCTAGGCGACTTGGTACCCTTACATTTTTAGATAGCTTTGCACAAAGCTGTAACTATACATTTAGTCAGCTAGCTAATCAATTAATTCGTAAGGATCCACAAATTTTAGAGCTCTACGCTAAGAAATTAGGGTTAGTTAATAAAGTCGGTTGGAGAGGTGATATTTATCGTTTACAAGAAATCACACATTTTCCAGAAGAAGAATTAGGTACGATCATTATCGATGAAAAAGATATTGGTGATCTTTATGCTATTAGTCAAACTGCAATTGGCCAAAAAAATGTTCAGGTCACTCCTCTTGCAGTAGCGAACATGCTTGCTACGATTGCTCGTGGTGGAGAAAAAAGACAAGTTCGTAGTGCATCAAAAATTGTCTACGAAAATGGAACAACTGCTGTTGAGTTTCCAAAACAAAACTTAGAAGATAGTGAACAAATATCTAAATACACAGCAATGCGCCTTCAAGAGTTATTAAGTGCTGTAGTGAAAAGTGAGAAAGGAACTGCTCATTCAATCTTACACAATAGCGCATACTCTGTTGCCGGGAAAACTGGTACAGCACAAAAGGGATTAAATAAACAACAATTGAGTCACTGGTTTGCTGGATATTTTCCAACAAATAAGCCGCAATTTGTCATGGTTATCGTTGATTTAAACCACGAAAATGGTAATATAAAAACATTAAAAGCGTACAAGAAAATTGTTGAATTTCTCCATGAACATTTAGAAGTTAAAGAAAAAGTGAACTGATTTTTCTTAATTTTTATCGAAATATCAGCTGGCTTTTATTATAATGGATACTAGTAGTCTACATAGGAGGGGTTAAAGTGAGAGAAGAAGATTATTACGGAAGTAGTGCACGAAGATATAAACAAAAACGGAAGAAAGTTGATAAAATTTTAAATATATCAATTGGAGTTGTCATATTTCTCATATTGCTAGTAGGAGGACAATTTCTTTTAGGTGGAAAATCTTCTGAAAAAGCAGTGGGGGATCAAATCGAAGAACAAGTTGATTCTGTTATTGAAGATGGAGAAGTGGAAGAACCTAGTAATGAAGAAGCTTCTAATGATGCTGTTGAATCAACAGAAGAAGAAGCTAATCCAGCTAATGAAAGTGAAACAGCAGAGGCCGGTGAAGGAGAGAGTAGTTCTCAAAGCGGAGCCTGGAAACCTATTGGTACAGTGCAACAAGAACCATTTGCTGCCGTATATCAAAAAGACCATGTAAACTGGGAAGAAATGACAAGGGCTTTTCAAGTTGCAACGGGATTAGGTGATAATATCATTTTATGGCGCGTTGGAAATGGTGGCGACCACCTAAGTGCTGTAGGATATGTTTCTGATGCAGCAACTAGAACAACTCCTTATAAAGTAAGAATAGAGTGGGTAACAAATGAAGGATGGATGCCAGTTTCTGTCGAGCAATTAAATGAAAATCCTTATGACACCCCTCCACAATCGTCTACAACAAATTCAGAAGATGGTGAATCAGACGATAATTAGTTTGGACTAAAAGCAGTCTCTAAGTGTCAGCTCACGACACCGTAACACTTTTATAGTAGTGCGGGTGACTGGCACTTTGTTTTTTTACGTCTATAGTGAGATAATATGAAAACATGTAGTAATAGAAAGGAAAGATACATATGAAAATTGGAATTATTGGAGCAATGGATGAAGAGGTAGAATTATTAATTGGAAAACTTGACAATAAAGCAGATGAAACAATTGCTGGCTGTGAATTCTATAGTGGCACATTAAACGGCATTGATGTAGTTTTATTAAAATCAGGGATTGGGAAAGTCAATGCAGCAATTGGTACAACGTTGTTAATTGAAAAATATAACCCGAATTACATCATTAATACTGGATCAGCTGGAGGTTTTGAACAATCTTTAAAAGTTGGTGATATCGTTATTTCTACTGAGGTTCGCTATAACGATGTTGATGCTACAGTATTTGGCTATGAGTTCGGTCAAGTACCAAGGATGCCAGCCTTCTATACGCCAAATGATAGGCTAGTATCTATAGCAGAAAAAAGTGCACATGAAGTCGGTGTTCATTCCGTAAAAGGGCTGATCTTATCGGGAGATTCTTTTATGAGTGATGAAAGAAGAGTTGCTGAACTAAAAGATCGCTTTGTTAATGCTTATTGTGCAGAAATGGAAGCTGGAGCTATCGCTCAAGTATGTTATCAATTTGATTGTCCATTTGTGATCATTCGTTCACTAAGTGATATTGCAGGAAGCGATGCGAAAATGTCTTATGATCAATTTTTACAAAAAGCTGCGGTAAACTCAGCAAACCTTGTATTATTGATGCTTGAGCATATAAAAAACTAAAAATCAACTTTGAGAGTGACTGATTTGTGAGTCACTCTTTTCTATGCTTAAAACATAATGAGGAATTTTCCTGACACAAAGTTGTAATAGGGAGCTCAGTTTTGGCTTTATTTACATGTAATCTCAAACTCTAGACCATGCTATACTAGAATAGTATTTATAGAAAAGAGTAAACAAATTTAATAGAGTTTGTTGGAGGTTGAACATAATGACAGACAAAACGAGTGTAACTAAAGTATTAGAAGATAAGATTGCCGATTACAAGCGATTTGCGTTTATCTTGTTAGCTCTTAGTGTATTTTTATTTATTGGGTTAATTATTCCTAACGAAGGTGTTAGTCAAAATTCTCTATTAGTTTTAATAGGCTTAAGTGTCAGTTCATTAGCGTTTAGTGCTTTGTTTCATAAAAAAGCAATGAAATTTCAAGAGCAACTCTATAGCGAAGACTAAAAAACCTCTACTCTTTGCCTGATGTAGAGGTCTTTTTTTACATTTTTTACAAGATGAGTTTTTGAATTTGACTTGATGTTTTGCTTCGCGAACTCTGCGCTTTTCTTATGCAGGTGGTAAAACAATATAATAAATACTCATATAAAAAATGAAGGCTAACAACACGGCCAAGTAAGCGCGCCATGGTACAAATTTTTGAGTAACCTCAACTACCTTTGAACATATTAAGTAAATCCAAATTACCGCAACAAATAGGGAGAGTAACATGATTGGTGTCAGTGGTGAACCGACTTGAAGAGAAATAAAAGCAGGTAAAGCAATAATAGAAGGGATGAGTGCTACTGTTGTATTTCGATATAAGATCTTTAATAAGCCCTGACCACTTAATCCTTTAGATCCAGCCCATAATAATAATGAAAGCCCTACTTTTGTTATTAAAATCATAAGAAATCCAAAAAATAAAAAGAGGGCGGGGACAATTGTGTCTCTTAATAGCGGCGTTTCGAATGAAGCGATGGTTTCACTATTAATTGAAATAGCTGTATACCCGTAACCTAAACCTAGTAAAACAGTAATACACATACTCAGTAATCTCCAGTTACTATTTGGTTCAGAAAGTTTTCTAATCGCTTCTTTGTTAAGTACTAATGCTTTTAAAATTTGAATAGTCTTCTCCATATTCCCCTCCAACTTAAAATTTAGGTGCTTTATATCTTCTGTAAAATATTTAAGGAAATAGCGGCTACTGATAAATTTCACTAGTTCTCGCAATTCTTCCGATAAACACGGGGAGTAATCAGATTTTTAATGCATGATTACTCCCGTGCCCTTCTTAAATTCTACCTCTTTTTACTAAAAAATGTCTACTATTCACTAAAACTGCCATGGCATAATCGCCCAAATAGCTACTAATGCACAAACAAACGTAATAATAAAGGCACCAAGTGTACTGTTGTAGCGTTTCGGATTAATATCAGTCCAGCCATGGATTCTTTCAACAAGTTTATTAATATCACTTTTTGATTTTTCATCATTTAATGATGGAATACGGTTTGTAATGTAGGATACTACAATTAAGATGACAAAACTAAGCGGAACGGCAAGCATTCCTCCTGAAAGTCCCATACTATCAGTTAATGCATGACCGCTTACGACAATTTCAGGGAATACGAATGGAGAAACAACAACATAAACGATACCCCCAAAAAGAGATGCAGCAATTGCGCCAAAACGGTTGGCTTGTTTCCACCAAACTCCCATTATAATGAGGGGAGCATTTGTCGTACCAGCTAGCCCAAAAGCCCAAAGAATACTTACAATCAAGAAGGCTGGTGGTTCTATTGCTAAAAGAACCGCTGCAACTCCACCAAGGGCAATCGAAATATAACCAAGACGAACTTTTGTTTTATTTGTTAAATTTGGTTTAAGCGTTGTTACAATATCTTGAGAAATTAAGGCACCAATATCAAGGAGGTTACCACTTAATGTAGATAAACCTGCTGAGATTGCTCCAGCGATAACTAATGCAGTAACCCACTCAGGGTTATAAACTAAGTTTAAAATAATTGTTAATTTATCAGTATCTC